>CAKVCR010000068.1 GCA_934725835.1 uncultured Odoribacter sp. | reverse complement strand
ACATAGTCAGGAAACGAAACTTCCCCTTGAGTATCAACGTAACGTATAAAACATTGTTTCTTTCCACACTGAGGACATGAAAGTTTAGAGCCTCGCTTATATTTTTGAAGGGTAAATCGGTATTCATTCATGCTTGATATTTTTTATAATTGCAGTCCGTGCAGTTTGCAGTTCTTGCAGTTTTGCAGGAAAACGGATGATACGAAAGTGCAAACTGCAACAACTGCAAGATGCAATGGGGATAGGTTATTGCAGTTTCTCATATTCCCCTCTCTTAATTTTCTTGATTATCTTATTCGTGGTAAGGCTGACCAAAGAATACATTACAGAGCGTTCGGAAAGCCCCACTTCTTTTCCTGCTTGAATGGCATCGGCAGTTGTGAATGTTGCAGAAAGACAATCAAGCAATTCTTTCTTTTGTGGTTCAATGCCCTCTACCAACATATATTTCTGAATGTCGGCATAACAACTTTCAAAGTAATCGCTTAATGCAATAGCTGATTTGATTGAATCGATGTCCACAAAATCTTTATGAACCTCACCACAAGCCCAGCGGAAGATTTGCATAACCAAAGCCAATCGTGCTGTAATCATCGGAGCTTTCATTATTCTGCTATCCACCAAGCCGTCATCTTGGATTTGATTGACTGCATGAATAGCATCATTGCGCCAATTGGTAAAATAGGCTTTTGCTTCCGAAGAAAAGTCCAAAATGTCAGGAACTATTTCGCCATCCTCATTTACTATAAAAGGCAAACTCATCACTTTGTTGATGATATTTTCCCGCATAGACGAGTATTTGTCAAAAGTGGTAAAAGCGTTTTCTTCATCTTGCCAATCTGATATTTCCTGTGAAGACGGATAAACAAAAATTATTCTATCAATCAACCCATTGTCCTTATAGCCTTTATCTGTAAGTTCGTGCATTCGGGTGGTCTGCATCGTACCTACCATATTTATAAAAGGATGCTCTATGTGAATAGGTATGGGCATACTGCATCTGGAAATGTCTAAAGGTTTTCCGCTGAATGCAGTCAATAACTGTTCAATAAGTTGCCCTTTGCTGTATTGATTCACAGCATTGAACATTCCCATAATTTCATCCACATATACCACAATACCACGCTGGTTGTCATCAAGCGCACGCATTAAAGCTTCTGGGGTAAAGTCGGATATTATGGTTCTTCGCAAAATCGGTTTTTCTGGCAATGGAGTGCAATTTTCCTTCTTCCCTTTGTTGTCCTCTACCATATTATTATATTGCTCCATATCAGACTTGAATTGTTTGACAGCTTTGGCATCATGCTTGCGAATTGGGCGAAAAGCAAAGTCTAACGGGGGAGTTTTGCCCATTCCGGGGCGGCCAACCAATATCATATAGAGGGCAGGATTACTTATCCAGCCACCACGAATACGGATATTGACAGCATTACCGATGGCTGTTGAAATTGCCGCCAAAAGAGAAGCCATCATATATTCAATGGAATAATTCTCTTGTCGTGCCAATGCCAATACCATATCCTGAATTTTAGCAGGAAAAGCATTCAAAGGAATCTTGTCTTCAAGTATCCCTCCAAATTCCATTCTGATTGCATTGCATAAATCGAGTGAATCCATTAGAATCGGTTGTTTCTTTTAGACTTTATGAATCGGGCAGCTTCGTCCTCCAAGTCTTTTTCGGACTTTACCTTGCCATCTCGAAGCCACGCATCAATCTCCGATTTTAGAAACATGATACGTTTACCTCTTTTATGAAATGGGATTTGGTGGCAGCTTGTCCATCCATATACTGTTTGCTCTGCCGGATGACTGGGAATATAATCGCACAACTCCTTTAAGTTCATCCATTGCTCGGTTGGAATACTCGGACTTTGAGTGTTGAGACCGTCAATCTTAGAATCCAGTTCATTCAATTTATCCATCATCCACGACATTGCCTTGGGTAAATCTTCAAAAGTAATGTTCTTTTCACTCATACTGCTATCTGATTTATGTTTGATTTTTCGGCAAAGTAATCGTGATTTAGCATACTGATTTTATGATGGACTGTGTCACATAAAGAAACAGCAGCGAAACAGAAATACCATAAGGAATATGTATTGATTATCAATGCAAATGATGAAAAACGTCAGTAGTAGTTTTTTATGGTAATGTACCCAATCATAAGGAAATCATTAGGTGGTCATAATAACAGCTCATAGGTAAAAACAAAAAGCCACCCACGCAGAATCTACGCAGATGGCTATGCCTATCAAGTGGGACAACACTTTTATTCCGTTTGTAATAAAGCTAATTTGATAGTTTCTGTTGCTTTCTCCTTTTTCTCATCTACAACCTTGGCATACACTTGAGTGGTTCGTACATTGGTATGCCCCAACATTTTGCTAACGGTATAAATGTCCGTTCCTCCAGCCAGTTGAAGGGTAGCGTAGCTGTGCCTAAAGCAATGGAAGGTAATGTGCTTGGTAATTCCGGCAGCTTCAACCCATTTTTTAACAGGGCGATTTATCCATGATGGGTCAGGTAATCCGGCAAACACTAATAATTCTCCTTCTTTTTGCTCTCCGCAAAGATTATATGCTTGCTCTGAAATTGGCATATACTCAACACCTTTTGTCTTTTGTTGCGTAAAATTCAGCCGATAACCACCATTGAATTGTTCCACCTCCGACCATTTCAATTTCTGAATGTCGCAATGTCGGATTCCTGTTAATGCTGAAAAGAGTGCGGCTCGTTTCAATAATGGGTCACACGGAGTTTGTGCCAGTCGGTTCAACTCTTCTATTGTCAGGTATTCTCTGCGACTCTCCCTTTCCTGAATGCCTTTGACTTTCGCTGCAATATCAATAGTCAGATAGCCATCTATAAAGGCTTGTTTCAATCCTGCCTTGAAAATTGAGAAGTATGTTGATGCTGTATTTTGAGAAATTGTACCTCGTTTAGTACCACCTTGCGGTGCGTTCATTATGAATTGACGGAACGATTCAACCAGCTTTAAGTCTATCTGCGAAAAGAGAATGGTATCACTTTTTGCAAATATCTTCAGTAACTCATGTACTCGCCTCCAATTGACAATAATAGAATCGGAACTATGGGCATGTCTTGTTCGTTGCACATGGTCGAAGTACTCAATAAAATTACTTCGGGAGCGTTCCAACTGCTCCGCCTGTTCTGCATCGGTATCGGCATATAAAGCTGCATTGTCGTATTCCTTTTGTCTTAGGCTTCTGACTTTATCGGCATAGATACATGATTCTTGGTCTAATTGCGACTTGCATTGAATAACACCGTTTAAATCTCGCTTCGGCTTATAAGTAGTTTTGCCTTCGGCATTAGTCCTTGCATTGCGTGATTTATCCCAAATAGGTGTTGTAATGGTACGATTGAGATATTCACGCACTCTTTGTGGCGTATGTTTTCCAGATTGGAATACAGGATAAGATTCCACATAAAGATACCATTCATCACGATATTCAGACTTGCGGAGCTTTACCGACACACGTGTATTAACTAATGCTTTCTTCATCGCTTCATATCCTTGACATAGTAATTACTTTCACTTAGATTGTTTAATCATATTGCATATAGCTTCTGACAAATCTTGATCAGAATTATCTTTCCCCCAAATACTCCAGAAAGGAACTGTTTGACTTGATGGTTTGATTGAAGGTTCATTTATTTTTACTCTAGACGGTAATAATGTAGCATCACCAACAATAATTGCTTCTGCGATGTCAAGCAAAGAAAGATTGTCGGCAATATTACCAAGATTATCTGGTAGTAGTCGTTTAATCACATTTTGATCATCCACATTTGTAAGTCGAAGACTAATAAAATTATTACATTGGCTTAGTACTGTACGATTTACTTCTGAAGGTCTTTGACTGATTATCACAAGACCAACTCCATATTTTCGTCCTTCCTTCGCTATTCGTTCAAAACTTTTCAAACCTATTTCTGCAACAGCATCTTGTGAAATAGATTGCTGAACATATAAGTGTGCTTCATCACATAATAGTGCTATTGGATGACGATGTTCCATTGAACTCCATTGTTGAACAGTAAATACAATTCTTGCCAATAGACCAATTACTAAAGGAAGTACATCTGATGGTACTTCTGACATATCTATAACCTTGACCCCACCATCAGCCTTCATCAGAACTCTGGCGAAATCTTTGAGCCAATTTTGCGATTTTTCTTCTGTTTGTAAACTGAACATAAATCCCATTCTCTTATCTGAAAGTTTATTCTCCAGTCTTTGATTGAACCGTGTTAACTTCCCATTGTATGGGCCTAGCTTTTCAGAACCGGCTCTTGCACCAGGTACCATTTCTTCGTCTTTGGACTTTAGCCGAGTTAACACTGTTTGCAAGTCGTAAGCTACGGGACTATCAACAGTAATCAGATGTTCATATATTGTTCCTTCTACACCTTTTTCTTTTTCGGCAAGAACTTCACGAGAGAATATCATTGCTTGATTTGGTGCATTTTGGTCACTACGATCTAATAACAATGCCTGCATTTCCTCATAATTTAAGAGCCAATAGGGTACCATAAGTATATTGTTGTTGAGTTTTTCAGAGGTAGCCAAATCTCCTGGTGTTGCAATTTTATATTGTTTGATGCCATCTATTTTGAAATCAGTAGAGGAGTATTCTCCGTGGATATCAAACAAAATTGCATTAGAATGTTTTAATTTAGCCATTTGTTCAACAATACATGCAACACAAAAAGATTTACCACTCCCTGTAGAACCCACAATAGCAGCATGTCGTTGAAATAGTTTATCTCCATCCATATATGCTATAGAACTTTCATCCATTGTATATTTCCCTATTGCAAGAGGACTGATGGAAGTCGCTAATTTGTTGGATATTGTTTGCATGAGGTCTGTGAGACGTGTTCCTTCAATCTTATAACATAAGGCACTTATAGATGGAACTGCACTAACGTTTCTTCTGAACACGTTACTTTGCTCTCCAGCTTTGTCCATAAATTCACCCACAAAAACTAACCTAACTTGGTTAAATGCCGAAGAAGTATCTTCTTCATCCTCGTCATCATTCAAAGTCATATCAGTAGCCTTGCGATAGATTTTTACTATCATTGCTATAATGTAACGACCAGATTTCGGACTTTGAATAGCTATAAGTTGATTAATTTGTAACTGGGACAGAACATCGTCAGAATCTATAATGGCTGTTGCCATACCTGTGTCTACACTATTTATTGAGCCTATTGACTCACCTTTATCATATCTTAATACTATACTTTCCATTTTTTATATTTCCATTAATCCTTCTATAGTCCAATATATTTTGTCATCAACAATTATAGAATCACTATTTGTATGAAAAACAGTACCCTTAGCACCATCACTACAAATAGCGATATAATCATATCCTTTATCTATTACATTTTCTTTTATTGAATTTGTAATTTCTTTGGTAACAATCAGTATTTTTGCCTTTCTCTTTTTGGCATATTTAAGCAACATTTCTTGAACATGTTTGTCATTAAAACCATAACCAATACAAACATAGTTTTGGGCACTTTCAAAGATTTTGTCCACAGCTGATAAAAGTTGTCTATGTGGTTCCTCTTGAGTACGTTCGTATTTATTAGTTCCTGGAGTTACGATACATGGTGTAAACCCTAATGGAATATTGACAGAATTGGGGATATTGCAAATGATTCCATCTCTCCTATACCAGTCTAGGGAACCGTGAACTTTCAAGATATTAATAAATCCAGTATAATCAGCCTCCGGCTTTTTAGGATTTAGCATAATATTATCTTTTAACTTTCCCATCAGTCCGTGAGTAAAACCTATATTAATGTAAGCGTCAGTTTGACAAGCTGCATACTCGGCAATCCTATCATAATTGGTTGAGATTACATTTAGCGTTTTATTCGGATCTCCATATATAATATAATCAAATAGTTGTCTTAGATTAATATCTTCTCCACTTATAAACCTTTCATAGACTTTTGCATCGGATTCAATAATAACCTTCCAGACAATATTTACTATATCTGCTTCAACAATTTCAGGAACCTTAACATCCAGCAATGCAGCTTCCAAACCTACACCTGAATCTAAAAGCTTTATGAAATCACTAACGACATCATTAGTAGCTGTATCATAATATGGATTTGATTTAAAGAAGTTTTTTAACTCATTTGCTAAAACACCCATTCCTGGTATGCCATAGGAAACAGATGCTCCACTTCCCAATACAATTACAGGATTGGAACTTCGTATGTTTTGAATATCTTGAAATATGTCTTTCTTTTCCATATTCATTAAAAACATTTATTTGATAAAAATCTCAATTAAAGTACTACGTTGTATGCATTTATGCGAATTTCTATCGTTGTGCAATTACTTAGTTGAGATATTTAATCGATACTCATGTACTAATGCTTTCTTCATCGCTTCACACCTTTATATAGATTATCAATTTCTTTCTTTGGTACATAAACAAAGTTACCTATCTGTCTGGTAGGAATGGAATACTTGCGTATATGAAGGTAAACAATGCTTTCATTCACAAGAAACTTTTCTGTGATTTCGCCAATAGTATAACAGTCCTTTGGCTCCAGACTATACAGCTTGGCAATAGGCTTTGGCTTTGTGAGAGTTTTCTTTCGGAGAGGATAGAGTTTCATCAATTCTTCTTTTGATAGTAAAGTCTGCCTTTCTCCGGCATTCACACTTGGGATTGTACCCTTACGAATTAAACGATAAAGAGTTTCCTTGCTTATGCCAAACAAAGCGTATGCTTCAGGAACTGTGATATACTCTTTGGACTTGGGTATCTTCTTAACCACTTCGTCCAACCTTTGCAATCTCTGTTCTTCATCCTTACGCCTTTTCCACGCAATCTTGGAACATTTGGGAGTGCAATACCACGATTCAATGGTTTTAGCTACAAAGGTTTCTCCACAAACCTTGCATTGACGTGTTATTTCAAATTTTGCTGCTGGCATAACCTACATTTTACTTATATTCTTCATTCTCAATACCGCTGTTTTTATAGGTGTCACATTATCTACTTTTAAGTGTCGGTACAATTATGGTACAAATATATAATAAAAATCCGAATAACAAGCAAAGTCAAGGAAAAGTGATATAAAAAGAAATAGGGTATAACTCATTGAGTTACACCCTGCATTCCTATTTTTAGTTATCGTTGTTTATCGCAACTTATTTCACCTCCTCAAAGTCTACGTCAGTCACCTCCTGATCTTTGCCGTTATTGGCTTGTCCGGCATTTGGATTGCCTTGAGTATTCTGTGCACCTTGTTGCTGCTGTTGTGCCTGAGCATTGTACATTTCCTGTGAAGCAGCCTGGAACACATTGTTCAATTTATCGATAGCTGCGTTGATACGGGCAATGTCTTGCGCTTTATGTGCATCTTTCAGTTCTTGCAGAGCAGATTCAATAGGAGCCTTCTTATCTGCAGGTAATTTATCTCCAAATTCTTTCAACTGTTTTTCAGTTTGGAAAATCATAGAGTCTGCTTTATTGATTGTATCAACTTTCTCCTTTTCCTGTTGGTCTGCAGCAGCATTGGCAGCAGCTTCGTCTTTCATTCGTTTGATTTCTGCATCAGACAAACCGGATGAAGCTTCAATTCGGATAGATTGTTCTTTGCCGGTAGCCTTATCTTTTGCAGATACATTCAAAATACCATTGGCATCAATATCGAACGTTACTTCAATCTGTGGTACACCACGAGGTGCTGGTGGAATGCTATCCAAGTGGAAACGACCGATTGTTTTGTTATCGCGAGCCATTGGACGTTCTCCCTGCAAAATGTGGATTTCCACTGAAGGCTGGTTGTCAGCTGCTGTAGAGAATACCTCTGATTTCTTGGTTGGAATGGTGGTGTTAGCTTCAATCAATTTTGTCATTACTCCACCTAAAGTTTCGATTCCCAATGAAAGCGGAGTGACGTCAAGCAGCAATACATCTTTTACCTCACCAGTCAATACACCTCCCTGAATTGCAGCACCTACAGCTACCACTTCGTCCGGGTTAACACCCTTGGAAGGAGCTTTCCCGAAGAACTCCTGCACTTTTTGCTGTACAGCCGGAATACGGGTTGAACCACCAACCAAGATAACTTCGTCGATTTCCGATGGTTGCATGTTTGCATCGTTCAGTGCTTTACGGCACGGTTCGATGGTTGCTTGAATCAAATCGTAGCACAACTGCTCAAATTGAGCCCGTGTTAAAGTGCGTACCAAGTGTTTGGGAATACCGTTAACCGGGAAGATATACGGCAGATTGATTTCTGTCGACGTTGAACTTGACAATTCGATTTTTGCTTTCTCTGCAGCTTCTTTCAAACGTTGATGAGCCATCGGGTCTTTACGGATGTCGACACCTTCATCTTTTTGGAATTCATCTGCCAGCCAGTTGATGATTTTATCATCAAAGTCATCACCACCCAAGTGTGTATCACCATTGGTTGATTTCACTTCAAACACTCCATCTCCCAATTCAAGAATTGAAATATCGAATGTACCACCACCAAGGTCGAATACTGCGATTTTCTGATCCTGCGTTTTTTTATCCAAACCATATGCCAATGCAGCAGCTGTCGGCTCATTAATAATACGTTTTACTGTCAAGCCTGCAATTTCGCCAGCTTCTTTTGTTGCCTGACGTTGCGCATCATTGAAGTACGCCGGCACAGTAATAACGGCTTCCGATACTTCTTGTCCTAAGTAATCTTCAGCTGTTTTCTTCATTTTCTGAAGGACCATTGCTGAGATTTCCTGTGGAGAATACTGACGATTGTCAATCACGACACGTGGAGTATTATTGTCACCACGCACCACTTGATAAGCTACACGATTAACTTCACTACCAACCTGATCAAAGGTTTCTCCCATGAAACGTTTGATAGAATAAATTGTTTTGTGAGGATTGGTGATTGCCTGACGTTTTGCAGGATCACCTACTTTACGTTCGCCATTGTCTACAAATGCTACGATTGAAGGAGTTGTACGTCTACCTTCGCTATTTGGTATCACTACCGGTTCGTTACCCTCCATTACGGCAACGCATGAGTTGGTAGTACCTAAGTCGATTCCAATAATTTTTCCCATAATTTTTATATTTTTATTTGTTACTATTCATGTTCCTGTGCCTGATATTTTGAATCAAACACATCTATCCTTTATCAAATGGTGTGCCAGTGGCACGGAAGAGTGTTTTTTTGTAAAAATGGCGGAATTATTTGAGTGATGATTCTTTTGTGTCAGTTTTTACTGACATAACGGCACAAAATCAGCCATCGGTTAGGTACAGACTAAAACAGCCCGGCAAATTTGCCAGGCTGCTTGTATGAAATCACGTAAATCTATTCCAACTCTTTTAAAATTTTTTCTACATCCCCGGGTACAACGCGACCGAATACTTTTTCGCCGATTAATACAACAGGTGCCAATCCACAAGCGCCAACGCAGCGAAGGCTTGATAATGAAAACTTACCGTCGGGAGTTGTTTCACCGACATTGATGTTCAGTATCCGTCGGAATTCATCCAACACTTTTTCTGCTCCACGCACGTAGCAGGCTGTTCCCATACAAACAGAGATAGGGTGCTCTCCTTTGGGAGTCATATTGAAAAAAGAATAAAAGGTAACGACTCCGTAGACCTTGGATACCGGAATATCCAGTTGTTTTGCTACAATGCGTTGTACTTCCGGTGGCAGATAACCGAAAAGGTGTTGTACTTTGTGCAATATATTGATTAGTTCGCCGGGTTGGTTGCCATGTTCATCGCAAATCGCCAGCAATTTGTCCATTTTATCTTGTGAAATTTTAAAGTCACTCATAAGTCTAGTCTTTACAATGTTTTATGTTTTTATCCCTTACGAAAATAGTGTGTATGCAAAAGATGGTGTGCTCTATCGCTGAGCGGTTTGCCAAGAAAATCTTCGTAAAGTCGGATGATGTCCGGATTCTCGTGTGATTTGCGTAGAGGTTTGTTGAGGTCTTCTTCATAAAGAGCCTGGCTACGAGCTTTCAGCAGAGCCGAATTGCCGTGGTGAAGCGGTTGCCCTCCTCCGCCGACACATCCTCCCGGACATGCCATGATTTCAATTGCATGAAATTCTGACTTGCCTTCTCTGATTTCATTCAATAATTTACGGGCATTCCCCAGTCCGTGTGCAATGCCGACATTCAATTTTGTACCATTAAGATTAACAGTTGCACGTTTAATACTTTCTAATCCTCTGACGTCTTCAAAATCTAGTTTTTCAAGTGTTTGGCCGGTATATAGTTCATAGGCTGTTCGTAGTGCGGCTTCCATGACACCTCCCGATGCTCCGAAAATCACACCGGCACCGGTAGATTGTCCCAAAGGATGGTCAAAATCTTCATCTTCCAAGGCATTGAAATCAATATTGGCGCGCTTAATCAGACTTGCCAATTCGCGGGTTGAAAGTGAATAATTGACATCCGGATCTCCATCGGTGGAAAATTCTTCACGGGCGCACTCATACTTTTTAGCCAGACAAGGCATGATGGAAACCACAACCAAATCTTCTCGTGGAATATTCATTTTTTCTGCCCAATAAGTTTTGGCAATAGAGCCGAACATCTGTTGGGGAGAGCGGGCTGTAGACGGGATATCCAGCATATCCGGGAATTGGTGCTCAAAGAAATTCACCCATGCCGGACAGCAAGAGGTCAGAATAGGCAGACGCACGTCTTTGTCTCCTTGAAGGTAGCGTTCCAGGCGGTTAAGTAGTTCGCTACCTTCCTCCATGATTGTTAAATCTGCGGCAAAGTCAGTGTCAAACACCTGTTTGAAGCCTAATTGTCTTAATGCAGCAACCATTTTGCCGGTAACCGATGTGCCCGGTTTGAGTCCGAATTCTTCTCCCAGTGCTGCGCGGACAGCAGGAGCTGTCTGTACAATTACTGTCTTCTTCGGATTGTTTAAGTCGCGTAGCAGACGGTTGGTATGGTCCACTTCTGTCAGTGCGCCTACCGGACATACGGCGACACATTGACCGCAGAATGTACATTCCGAATTGGCAAGTGATTCATGGAATGCCGGAGATATGGTAGAAGCAAAACCCCGGTTTACGGCTGCCAAGGCCCCCACTGTTTGCACCTCGTTACACATCATTTCGCAACGGCGGCAGTAGATACACTTGTCCATGTCGCGGACAATAGAGGGCGAAGTCTCGATAGGAAGCATGTTCCGTTCGCCGACAAAGGGTATTTCACGTATTTTCAATCTTACAGCCAGGCTCTGCAATTCACAGTTGCCGGATTTCGGGCATACCAGACAATCGTTGGGATGGTCGGATAATATCAGTTCCAGTACTGTCTTTCTGGCATTCAATACCCGGAGACTACTGGTATTCACTTTCATGCCGTTTTCACATCGGGTGGCACAGGCAGGAGCAAGATTGCGACGTCCTTCCACTTCCACGACACAGATGCGGCAGGATGCCGGCAAGTTCGTGATACACATATCTTTTAAATTCATATAGCAAAGCGACGGGATTGTGATGCCAATCTGTCGGGCTGCTTCCAGTATGGTGGTGCCTTTTTCCACTTCCACTGTATGATGGTCTATCTGAAGAGTTATTTTTTGCATAGTTTTAGAGTTAATGGTTATCTTACCCCGATGGCTTTGAATTTACATTTTTCCTTGCAGGCTCCGCAT
>CAKVCR010000067.1 GCA_934725835.1 uncultured Odoribacter sp. | reverse complement strand
GTCCGGAGGGGGTACTGTCACTGTAACCGACCAGGTTGGCAAGTCAATGTCGTTCACGGTGAAGTAGGGCTATTTAAGAAGAGAGTCGCCAAGTGGCGGCTCTCTCATTTGTGTTCTTCTTTGAATGGGATGAGGTTAAAAAGGAAATCTTCTGCCGCTTCCGAAAGCTTTTTTGGACACCTTTATGATTGGCGGACATTGGGCACGCTTGTAGTCATTACGCTGCACCATGCCGATTACTTTGTTGACCACTTCTTGGGGGTAGCCTTGACTGATGATATTTTCGCTTGAGGCATTCTCTTCAAGGTATAGTTTTAGGATGGCATCCAGTTGTCCATATTCCGGAAGTGAATCCTGGTCTTTTTGGTCGGGACGCAATTCTGCAGAGGGAGCTTTTGTGATGGTGTTTTCCGGTATGATTTCATGTTCCCGGTTGATGTATCTCGCCAGTTCGTAAACCTCTGTTTTGTAAACATCGCCTAGTGAACCCAGAGAGCCACAGAGATCGCCGTATAGAGTGCCGTAGCCAACGGATGCTTCACTTTTGTTGGAGGTGTTGAGTGCAATGTAGCCATATTTGTTTGACATTGCCATGACTAACATTCCGCGGGTTCTTGCTTGAAGATTCTCTTCTGCCACGTTGAAGGGCTGGTCTTTGAACAAGGGGTGTAATGCATCCAGATATCGGTCGTAGATGTCTTTGATGGCAATGGTGGCATGTGGCATTTGCAGGTTTTGCGCCAATGCTTCAGCATCTGAAACAGAATGGTCTGTAGAGTAGCGGGAAGGCATTAACAGTCCCATTACGTTTTCTGCGCCCAGCACTTCGGCTGCCAGTGCTGCAACAACGGCTGAGTCTATGCCTCCCGAGAGGCCCAGGATGGCTTTTTTGAAGCCGTGCTTTTCAAAATAGTCTTTGATGCCGAAGCAGAGCGCTTTGTGTATAAGGGCAATTTTTTCTTCCCGATGAAATGGGATGAAGGTTGCAGAACCTAATTTGTTGGTATCAATAATTAGAAAGTCTTCGTTAAACTCTTTTAATTGAGCCACTAACTTACCTTTGTAGTTGTAGGCGGCACTGTTGCCATCGAACAGTACCGATGTGTATCCCCCGAAGTGGTTTACAGCAATGACGTTTTTGCCATGTTTTTGTGCCAGCGTTGAAAGGACGTGGTGGCGTTCTGCTTTGCTTTCCACGGTGAACGGAGTCATGCCCAGCAGGATGACAAAACTGTCGTTCTTATCGATGAATTCGGATTCGTATTCATCAAAGATGATACGGATATTCTGGTTTTTGTACCGAATGGAGGTGTTGTCTTCTCCTGCTATGAAATAGCGGCTCTCGTTGAAAATATCATAGTCGCTCAGGATATTTTTGTGGACTCCGTCAACGACTTCGCCGTTCTGGATAAAGTAGGCGGAGTTGTACATAATACCGTTGGTCGCATCCAGATTCGGACCGCCGATGATGGCTGCTGTTGTGGTACATTCGAGGGCTATTTTTTCTATAGCCAGCCGGCAATCGTTGATAAAATCCTCTCTCTCCAGCCAGTCTTGGGGGAGCGCTCCACAGATGGCTAGCTCTGGAAAAATAATGAGTTCGGCTTTTTCGTTCTGTGCTTTTCGGACAGCTTCAATTATTTTGGCTGTATTCGCTGTGATATCACCCGCTTTATAGTTGATTTGGGGTATAGCAATTCTCATAATTTTCTACTCTTTTATGTTGAAGTTTTCTATTTAGCTTATCTTTGCAAAACAAAAATATAGAAAATAACTGTGAACTGCACGATTGTGCTGGTAAATTTAATGAGATAAGGACGTATGGATAAAAAAGAAATTCGTAAAGAGATCCGGGAGTTGAAGAAACAGTATTCTTTGGATGATAAGAAACGGATGTCTGTATCTGTTTGGAATCAGGTTGAGCAAGATAAAACATTCCTGGAGTCAAAGACCGTTCTGGCTTACTGGTCGATGGATGATGAAGTGTTTACTCATGATTTTGTAACTCGTTGGGCCGATAAAAAGACATTCCTGTTGCCTTGTGTTCGTGGCAATGAGTTGGATATCCGTTATTTTGATGGAGCAGAGAAGCTGGAACCGGGCGAAGGGTATGCTATTCCAGAACCCGTGGGGGAGTTGTTTGAGGATTTGAACAAGATTGATGTCATTCTGGTTCCGGGAGTGGCTTTTGATGCTCAGGGCAACCGTTTGGGACGTGGCAAGGGCTATTATGACAAGATATTAAAACAGACGAATGCTTATAAGATGGGGTTGTGTTTTAATTTTCAGTTTATTGAAAGCGTACCGACCGAAGAGCATGATGTAAGGATGGACAGGGTGGTTGTAAGCGGTAAGCAAGGATAGAGAAGGACTTATAAATCGTCATTCAAGGCGCTTCTGATTTTGGCGTAAGCCTCTTTTTTGTAATATTTTACAGTGTTAAGGTTCATGTTGAGTTCGTTGGAGATATCTTCGACAGAATAGCCTTGGATTGCCAATGTCAGGATTTTACGTTCTTGCAGCGGTAACTGGTCGATGTATTCGTATATATAGTCGTGAGTATCTACCATCGTCATTTGCGTGTAGGCTTCGGCTGGGACTTCTGTATATACCGGTTTTTGATTACGCAAGAAATTAAGACACAGATTCTTGACTGTATTGTACAGATACGAACGTTGTGATGCTTCCGACTCGCCGGGCTCAAGACGCTCATAGCAGTTGATGAATGCCTGATGAACCATGTCTTCTGCATCGTGGGGGCAGTAGCGTTTGGCATATAGGCATAGTTCATGCTTGAGTCTGCAATATAGTTGTTTTAATATGGTATTACGTGTGTCAGACATACCGTCATTTATCTGTAGCGACAAATATAGGAATCATTTATGAAGAACGTTGGTTATCTGTAAGAAAATTGAAAAAGCAGGTTATAAAAACAAAAAACGGGGCTTTGCGACCCCGTTTTTGTTTTTTCATGCTATTATCTTAAGCCTGTTTGATAGCCTCAACCGGACATTGTGCAGCACAAGTTCCGCAGTCAGTACAAGCATTAGCATCAATTTCATAATGTTCAGCACCCATAGAAATTGCTCCTACCGGGCATTCTCCTTCGCATGAACCGCAAGCGATACATTCATCAGATATTACGTAAGCCATTGTTTATAATTTTATTGATTAATAATGCGACAAAAGTATAACCAATATTTGAAAGAAAAAACTTTTTATAGATTTTTCTTTTCGAATAGATGGGTTTTAATGGTCGGGATATGTTTATATATTTTGGCAATTTGAATTAATATTTTTACTTTTGAATGCTGTAAATATGTGGTTTTAGAATGGAAGCAGCAGTGACATATGATTCAATAAGGGAAGGTGATATTAAAGCTTTTGAAAAATTGTTTAGAGAGTTTTATCCTTCGTTATGTGCTGTTGCTATGCGTTTTGTGTCGGAGCGAGATGTTGCTGAAGATTTTGTTCAGGAAGTTTTTATAAAGCTATGGAACAAGCGGGACGAGTACAAGGAAATCCCTTCATTGAAGACTTTCTTGTATGTGGTGGTGAAAAATCATTGCTTTAACTATATACGGGATAAAAAAACAACGGTTGATTATACATGTCCAGAGGTAATGAATCGTGAGGCGCTGTTTAAAGACAGTGTCATTGAAGAAGAAACTTATCGTATTGTCGATAATGCCGTGAATGCCCTTCCTGCTCAAAGTGCCAGAATCATTAAGATGAGCATGGATGGGAAACAGAATAAAGAAATAGCTGAATTGCTGGGCGTCTCGGTGAATACTGTAAAAACGTTGAAATATAATGCATTGTCAACCCTAAAGCGCGTGCTGAACGATTATTTTTATCTGTTGGTGCTATTGGTGTAGGACTTTTGTTTTCTGGTAACCGAAAAAATATAGAGATAATTTCATTTTTGATTCATCCTTTTGAGTTGATATTGTGTTCTCTTTTCAGAAAGACAATTATAATAATACAATAAACTTATGGAAGAATCAGTTGTTAAAGTTGAACATCTATCGCACCGGTACAGTGTGCAATGGGCGATAAAGGATATTAACTTTGAGATTAAACGTAAAGGTACTTTGGGTTTGTTGGGCTCCAACGGAGCCGGGAAATCCACCACAATGAATATTATCTGTGGAGTACTGAACCAGACGGAGGGCGAGGTGTATATTAATGGTATCAATCTTCGTGAAAATCCGGTAGAGGCTAAAAAGTATATCGGTTTTTTGCCGCAAAAACCTCCTTTGTATCTGGATTTGACGGTCGATGAGTATCTGACTCATTGCGCTCTGATGAGAAAGGTGGATAAGTCGAAGGTGAAGGCTGCGGTTAAAAATGCAGAGGAACGTTGCGGTATTGCCCATTTCAGCAAACGTTTGCTGAAAAATTTGTCCGGTGGATACCAGCAGCGTGTAGGTATAGCTCAGGCAATTGTGCATAGCCCTTTATTTGTTGTGTTGGATGAGCCGACCAATGGTTTGGACCCGAACCAGATTGTGGAAGTAAGACATTTGATAAAGGAGATTGCAACTGATCATTCAGTGATGCTTTCTACTCATATTTTACCGGAGGTTCAGGCAACTTGTGATGATATTAAGATGATTGAACATGGGAATGTTGTTTTTTCAGGAACAATGGATGATTTCAATAATTATATGGAGCCTAATACATTCATTGTATCTATGCGTACCCCCCCGACGATGGAGGAACTTGCCAAGATTCCGGGTATTACACATGTAGAGCATATTACAGATCACCGCTTCCGTATGCAGTTCTCGTCCGGACAAGATGTGACAAAGAAAATGGTAGAGCTCAGTGTTGCTCATGATTGGCATCTTCATGAGATTCTGATGGAACGGGATTCTTTGGATGCTGTGTTTGCTCAGTTATCAGGAAAAACAAAAAAACAATAACAAGACAAGATAAATATGAAAACAATATTTAGATTGGCGAAGACGGAACTTCGCATCTTATTCTGTTCGCCGGTATCATGGCTGATTTTAGTGGTTTTTGCATTCCAAGCAGGGTTGGAGTTTAGTGATAATTTTGCATCTCAATTGAAACGGCAGGCTTTGGAATATGGATTGGGAGATGTGACACGCGCAACTTTTGCTGGGTATGTGGGATTGTTTGTTGCGATGGTTAAGAATCTTTATCTTTATATTCCGTTGATTACAATGGGATTGATGAGTAGGGAGCTAAGTAGCGGCTCGATTAAATTCTTATATTCATCTCCCATAACAACGCGGCAGATTATTTTAGGAAAATATCTGGCGATGATGGTATATGGAGCAATGTTAATGGTTATCCTTGCCATTTATGTAGTTTTTGGAGCGTTTACCATTGAAAATATGGATTTGCCGTTTGTGCTTACCGGAATGTTGGGACTTTATCTTTTGACTTGTGCTTATGCTGCCATCGGACTTTTTATGTCTAGTATTACTTCGTATCAGGTTGTTGCTGCAATGGGTACGTTAGCCATATTGGCAGCCTTGAATTTTATCGGCGAAGTAGGGCAGGATATCGCTTTTGTGCGTGATATCACTTATTGGTTGTCAATGTCCGGACGTGCTTATGAGTTCTTGGCCGGACTGATATGTAGTGAGGATGTCCTCTATTTCATAATTGTGATTACATTGTTTATTGTTTTATCCATTATGCGTCTGCAGGGGGCTCGTAAAAAAAGGACTATTTCTGCTTCATTTTTGCGTTACAGTGCGGTAATCGTGAGCGTATTGCTGATAGGATATGTTACTTCTCTTCCTGCTTGTAAATTCTATTATGATGCTACGCATTTGAAAACAAATACATTGACTCCCGGTAGCCAGGAGGTGGTAGAGAAATTGGATGGAGGGTTGACGATCACAACTTACATGAATATCTTGGATAAAAACTATGGAAGTGCTTTGCCCAGCCAGTTGAAGAGTGATTTTGAGCGTTTTGAGCAGTATGTGCGTTTCAAACCGGAAATCAAGATGAAATATGTCTATTATTATGCACCTTCCGTGGAGCCGTCATATCAGGGATATTTTGAGGAGTATCAAGGCAAGGCACGTGCAGAACATTTGTGTAAAATCATGAAGCTTGATTTTGACATGTTCTTGCCGCAGGAGGAAATAGACAAGATGATTGATTTAAAATCGGAAGGATATCGTTTTCTCCGAGTGGTAGAACGAGAGAACGGACAAAAGGCAACTCTCCGTCTGTTTGATGATGTGATGAAGCATCCGACTGAGACAGAAATTACTACCGCATTAAAACGTTTTCTGGTACCTGCCCCTAAAGTGGCTTTCATGAGCGGACATGGCGAACGTAGTGTGAACAGTGCCGGCGAGCGTTATTACTATACTTTTGCTCGGAGTATTTATTTCCGTCAGTCTTTGATTAATCAGGGCTTTGATGCAATGGAAATCGATATCAAGGATCAGGATATTCCCGATGATATTGACATTCTAGTGATAGCAGATATGAGAACAGCCATGTCGGCAGAAGAGTTGGCACGGTTGAAAAAATATGTAGAGAGAGGTGGTAATCTTTTTATTTTAGGAGAACCGAATAGACAGGAGGCTATGAATCCGGTGCTTGCTCAATTTGGTGTGAAGTTGATGCCGGGAGTTATTGTGCAGAAGAATACTGATTATCTTCCTTCTGTGGTGACGGCAAAGCTTACAGACTATGCTGCATCATTGTGTTTCCGTTATACGCAGTTGAAATCATGGGGCGCTTCCGTTGTAATGCCTGATGTTTCACCTCTGCAATATACTACTGATAAGGGGTATAGAGTAGAACCATTGGCTGTTTCATTGGATGAAGACAGCTGGAATGAATTGGAAACGACAGACTTTTTGGATGGAGAATTGTCTATTAATGAAGCGATAGGTGAAAAAGAACAGTCATATCCAACAATACTTGCCTTGACCAGAACCGTCGGGGATAAGGAACAACGTATTATCATTACCGGAGACGCTGATTGTATCAGCAATGGAGAATTGGCTAACTCTCGCAATGGTATTTTTTCTGCGAATTTCAGTTTTATAACCGAGACGTTTAAGTGGTTGTCGTATGGAGAATTCCCAATTGATACATCTCGTCCTAACACAATTGATAATACCATTTATCTTACTCGCAAAGCCGTGCCGTGGATTAAATTTTTCGGTTTGGGATTAATACCATTCATGTTGGCATTCTTCGGGTTTATGGTGTGGTATAAACGTAAGGGAAGATAATCTGTTTGCAGTCGAATATTAAAGATAGAAATATGGAACATTCAATAGTAAAAGTGGAGCATTTGTCTCACAAATATCATATACAATGGGCTATTCAGGATATAAATTTTGAAATAAAAGAAAAAGGGGTTTTAGGACTTTTAGGGTCTAACGGTGCCGGTAAGTCGACCACGATGAATATTATCTGTGGGGTACTGAATCAGACTGCAGGAGATGTGTATCTGAATGGCTACAATTTAAGGAAGAATCCAGTGGAAGCCAAAAGGCATATCGGTTTTTTACCGCAAAAACCTCCTCTTTATCCTGATATAACCGTAGAAGAATATCTGACTTATTGTGCTTTCTTGCGTTTGATGCCTAAAAAGGATATTCCACAGGCTGTGGAACGTGCCATGAAACGTTGTGATATTACCCATTTCCGTGAACGTATTATCAGTAATCTTTCCGGTGGTTATCAACAGCGTGTGGGAATTGCACAGGCAATTGTGCATAATCCGCAGTTTGTCGTATTTGATGAACCGACCAATGGACTTGATCCTAACCAGATTGTGGAAATCAGGCATTTGATAAAGGAGATATCTGCAGATCATGCTGTACTTCTTTCTACTCATATATTGTCGGAGGTTCAGGCAACTTGTAATAACATCAAAATGATAGAGCAGGGAAAATTGGTGTTTTCCGGGAGTATGGATGACTTTAATAACTATGTCGCTCCTTCCAGTCTGCTGGCAACGTTTGATGCTGCTCCGGCATTGAGTGAGTTGCAGACTATCTCTGATGTGTTGCAAGTAGAGCAATTAGATAAAAGAACTTATCGTTTGAAGTTTGACGCTTCTAAAGATATAAGTGAAAATCTTGTAGAACTCAGCGTAAGTAAAGGTTGGCAACTTTCTGAAATTCAATTGGAACGTTTGTCGCTTGATTCTATTTTCGCTCAATTATCAGGAAAAAAAGTACAACTGTAAATCTGAATATATTCTATGAAAACAATATTGAAGATAACTAAAAATGAATTAAGTTCGCTATTTTATTCTCCTATAGCATGGTTAATTCTTATTATTTTTACTTTTCAGTCGGGATTGGCTTATGCCAGTGCATGGTCGGAGGTGTTACGCTCTTTGAGTTTGGGCTACAATGTCTATGGTATAACCGAGCGTTTGTTGTTGGGTTGGAGCGGTGCTTTGACAGGAATGCAGGATAAGCTTTATTTGTATATCCCACTTCTTACAATGGGACTTATGAGTCAGGAGTATAGCCGTGGTTCTATTAAGTTGCTGTACTCTTCTCCTATTACCAATCGGCAGATTATTTTCGGGAAGTATCTGGCGGTAGTGATTTATGCACTTGTTTTGATGGCTGTGTTGTGCATCTATTGCATCTTCACTTTTGTGACCATAAAGAATATGGATGTCCCTTATGTAATGACAGCCTTATTGGGAATGTTTTTAATGATTTGTGCTTATGCAGCCATTGGTCTGTTTATGTCAACTCTGACTTCTTATCAAGTGGTGGCAGCCGTTGGAACCCTGGCAACTTTGGCAGTCTTGAATTATATCGGAAAGGTGGGACAGGATGTTCCGTTTGTGCGTGATATTACTTACTGGCTTTCGATTTCGGGAAGAGCTGATACCTTCTTTAAAGGGATGATTTGCAGTGAGGATTTCTTGTATTTCATTTTAGTGATTTCTTTGTTTATCACTTTCTCTATTTTGAGATTGCAGGCAGAACGGACAAAACGTACTGTTTTACAAAGTTCATTACGCTACGGCGGTGTCGTTGTGTTGACTCTGGTGATTGGTTTTATCAGTGCCCGTCCGGTGATGCGTTGTTATTATGATGCAACAGAGATGAAAAACAATACTTTGTCTCAGAATAGTATTGATGTCATGGAAAAGCTGGACGGTCCTCTGTCGATTACTGCTTATGTGAATATGCTTGATGATGATTATTATAGAGCAATGCCCAGATATTATAAAGATCATGAGAAGCAGTTTGAGAAATACATTCGTTTTAAACCGGAGATAAAGTTGAATTATGTTTATTACTATGACTCTATTCAGAATGCGGCCCTGGCGCGTCGTTATCCGGGATTGGATTATAAGCAATGTCTGGCTAGAATTTGTGATGCAGAGGATTGGACGACTGACATGGTGCTAAAACCGGACGAAATCAAACAGATAGAAGATCTTTCTGGAGAGTACAATAAGCTTGTCAGAGTACTTGAGCGGGGAAATGGGCAAAAGACTTTCTTGCGCATCTATGATGATAATTACCGAGAACCGTCGGAAACGGAGATTACTGCTGCTTTAAAACGTATGGTTGTGAAATCACCGATGGTAGCATTTTTGGAGGGACATGGCGAACGTAGCATCAATGGAGCTGGAGATCGTGATTATTACGCATTTACAAAATATAAGGCTTTCCGTAATTCATTGATTAATCAAGGATTTAATACAATGGCACTTTCTCTTGACTCATTGAGTCAGGTGCCAGATTACGTTGATATTCTCGTTATTGCTGATGTCAGACATGCACTTTCTGCAGCCGAACGTGCGATGGTTGATGCTTTTATTGATAAGGGCGGTAATATGTTAATAGCGGGAGAACCTCGTCGTCAGGAGGAGATGAATCTTTTGTTGAAGAAATTGGGCTTGAAGTTTATGCCCGGTCAATTGGTGCGCAATAATGCGGATTATCCTGCAGATTTGATATTGTCTCATCCTACGTCAGAAAGTGTAAAATCGAATAGAAATTTCTATATAATATCCCATTATAAGAAAAGTATAACTATGCCGGGAGCTGTCGGGATTGAGAAAATTGAGGATAAAGGATTTACTTTGATGCCTATGTTGGCTTCTGATTCAACCGGTTCATGGAATGAGTTGGAAACAGTGAATTTCGTCGAAGATACGGTACGTCTGAATACTGCTATCGGAGAAGTTGAGCAGGCTAATGTCACAATGTACTATCTGACAAGGGAGGTGAATGGAAAAGAACAGAGGATTATAGTATTGGGCGATGCAGATTGTATCGGTAATGGAGAGTTGACACGACGAAGAGACGGTATTGATGCATCGAATTTTACCTTGGTGACAGAATCTTTCAGATTGTTGTCGAATGACGAATTCCCGATAGTAACAACTAAAAGACGACCGACGGATGACAAGGCTTATTTGGGTCAAGGTGCCAATATTTGGTTGAAATTACTGTTTATTGGTTTCTTGCCGGGCTTATTGGTGTTCTTCAGCATCGGGCTATGGTGGAAACGTCATAAGAAGTAAGCTTTGAAAGTTGGGAATACGCACATATTGGGGAGTTTTTTGATGAAAAATAACCATTCTCATTCATCCTTTTGAGATATGTGCGTGTTCTATGAATGAAACTAATTGAAATTAATATGCCGGAATTGGATAAAGAATATAGAATAGCACAATTGTTGGCCCGAAAAATGGTTGATGATTTATCTTCTGAAGAAAATGCAGAATTGCAAAAGTTGCAGGCAGAATCAGATTCTTTAGTGGAGTTGGAACAACGTATTCTCAACTTGAAAAATAAGCAGAAACGTGATGAATTTGTCAGGTGGTTGGATGCAGAGAGAGGGTGGAAACAAGTTCAGAAGGGATTGGTAATAAAAAAGCATAGGAATATCGGTCTATTGTGGTGGGCTTGTTCTGCTGCGGCGGTGGCTTTGATTTTTGTGTATTTGAATTTCAGTCAAATGAGCGTTGAAAACACACATGAAGTCCTATATTCTAAAGTTGAGCCGGGAACTGCAAAGGCTATTTTAACTACAGCTGATGGCAAACAGTACAATCTGTTTAAGCGGGATTCTTCTCAGTCGTTGGATGTCGGCGGAGGTTTGGAGGCTATAAATTATGGTAGCACTATAAAGTATGTTGAAAATGCAGAGAAGAAGAATGCTGTGCCTAATGTGATTGAAGTGCCCAAAGGAGGCGAATATGAATTAATCCTTCCTGACGGTACTCATGTGTGGATAAATGCAGATTCCAAGTTGTCTTTTCCTTCTGTATTTGATTCTTTAAAACGTGAAGTATTGTTGTCCGGCGAAGCTTATTTTGCAGTGAAAAAAGATAAAGCCAGACCTTTTATAGTAAAAACGGATAATGTCGAAATTGAAGTGTTGGGCACTGAATTCAACGTCAGGGCTTATCCGGATTTGAATGAGATTGCGACCACATTGTGTGAAGGTTCTGTGAGTATGACTGACGGAATACACGGTCTGATACTAAAACCTTCTTATCAGGCGATTTATTCTAAAACCGATCATAGCATGATTAGCCGTAAGGTGGATACGCGATTGTATACAGGGTGGAAGGACGGATTGTTCATATTTGAAAATGAGACATTAGAAGATATCATGACGACCCTTTCGCGTTGGTATAACATTAATGTCTTTTTTGTGAACGAAAGAATAAAGACATTCCATTTTACCGGCGATTTGAAACGTTATGGCGATTTTAAGCAGACGTTGGAGATGATAG
>CAKVCR010000066.1 GCA_934725835.1 uncultured Odoribacter sp. | reverse complement strand
TTGTTATTCCGACGGAGAAAATCGATTATTATACTTATGAAGCGGGGAATCGCATAGTAAATTCAAGAAATCCATTAATGAAACTCATAGTGTACGTAGACTCATTAGAGTGTGCCTCTTGTTCTATAAAAAAATTAATGAATGGAATTTTATTGTGGATAGTATTGTTCAGATTTCTAATCGAATAAATGTTTACTTTATATTGACTCCTCGAAAAGTTAATTTATATCCTTAGTTGACATTTGCAACCGATTTGCAACCATTTAATTTTCATTTTCAATTGAAAAGGTGTTTCTTTGAGTGTTGACATAAAAATTTAGAGAAGAAACAGTAATAAATTGTCTATAACGAGTTCGGAACGGGTGAAAAAATGACCTTCCACCCGAGACTTGACAGAACAAGGTTTTGCATTAGTCTGAATGGAAGGCACATTGAAAAAAACAGACAATTATAATGATTAAAATTGAAATCATGAAGAAAATCAAATTTTTAGTGGCATCGTTTTTATTTTGTGCGATGAGCTATGTAGGATATATGGGATATGAAAGTGCGACATTGACAGAAGCAGAACGGTTGATGATTGCTAATGTAGAGGCATTGACTTTAAATGAGCCGGGAGGAGGAGGGGCATATTCTTGTACAGTAACAACTCAATGTTCAGCTTTATTTCCAAATTCAACAATTTCTTGTTCCGGTGATAATTATTGTAAAAGGGGACTGGATATAAAAGGATCATATGTTGAATGTGATGGACGTAGAACATACTGTATGTCATAATATTGATTTATTTTATTAGAGTTTATGAAGTCTGTATGCTTGTTAATCTGTTTTGTAGGTTTGCTTGGTGCGTGTCGAGAAAGCGTATATCTTGATACTAAGAAGTTAAAAGTGGCGGGAGTGATGGAAAGTGTGGCAGATTCTGTCTTTTTTTCAGATGTATGGTCATTGTCTTGTATGGGAGACAAATTGTTCTTTATCGACCAAAGGACTTCCAAGGTTTTTGTTATGTCTGATGATTTCAGCGGGTGCCGTTATTGGGGAGAAAGCGGGCATGCAGGGAATGAATTTGTTTTTCTGGCTGGTGTCTATCCTTGGCGAGATTCTGTTTTTGTGTTGGATGGAGGACGTCGGGTGGTTTTTATTTATGGTGCTGAAGGAAATCTATTGGAATTGTATTCATTGGAGGAAGAAGAGGTTTTTCTGGCAGGAGGATATCGGTGTGTGGTAGGTGACAGAAAATTAGTCGGAGGGGCTTATACCATTGAAAATGGCTGTATGTCTATTGATATGTCCGGTCATGAGGTATTTAAGTGGGGAAGAGTGTTTGATTTTGAATCTGCGAATCAGGAAATATTAAGAAATGGACGTCATCTTTTTTTGTCGGACAGTGTTTATTTGGCGGTGTCCGATAATCTTCCGATTGTTGAATTTTATAATCAAAAATATGAGTTTGTAGCAGAATACAATTACTCGGATGTGGATTTTGTACATACCAGATTACAAGAAATAAAACGTCAGGAAGGTGGAGAGAACAGCTATTCCATTTTATGCTATGATGCGTATCTGTATAATCATTCGCTTTATCTGTTGATGACCGGGAAGGGTGAACGAGGGTATGCTGTTAATAGAATTATGGAATTGAAGATTGACGGTTCTTCTGTTATTTCAAGCAGGTGTCTGCTCCTTCCCGGGGAGGTATATACGTCAATTTGTGTAAATGCTAAAGGGGTTTTTGCTTATAACAAAGCAGATTCGCGACTCGAATTTTTTCATTAAATAAGCGTATAGTTTGCTAACGAGAATTTACAACCGTTTAATTTTTATTTTCAATTAATAATATGTTTTTTTGAGACAAAAGAAGTAGTTTATCAGTCTGATGATAGATTGTTGGCTTGTCAGCCGGCTTCTGATGCCTTGGGTATGACACAAATAACAACTCCTTTTTATGAGAGACGTTCTATTTTTACGAATGAATTGTTGAATAAATATTTTATTTATAAGCAGGTGTTTCTTTGAGTATTATCATAAAATTTTAGAGAAGAAATAGTAATAAATTGTCTATAACGAGTTCGGAACGGATGGAAGGACTACACGAAAAAAGTATACAAAAATAACAAAAGACTCTTCTTTTGGTTATAAAAACAAGAAAAATGAGAAAAGTAAAAATTTTAATTGTATCGGTTTTATTCTGCATAATGGCACACATCGCTTATGTATCATACAATCAAATGATGGATTCAAGAACAGAAAGATTTATGAAATGCAACATTGAAGCATTAACTTTAGACGAAACTGGTAGTGGAGGTGCATACATTGAGTGTCGGTGCACATCTACAATAAGTACAGCACCTAATGGCTGCTATGCTGATGGGAAATCAAGTACTGTCTGCCACGGAGGAGTTAATGCTAAATGCTGGGAATATCATTTGAATTGTAAGAAAACGGGCATTTAGAATCATTTATACGAATCAGTTTAAAAAAATGTAAATACATTAATTTAATCATTAGTCAGATATATTCAAAGATCCTAAGGTGTAGAAGATTTTTTTTATACTGATTCGTTCTGTATTAAATTGATAAATATTAATAATATGTACATGTTTAAATCAAAAGAAGATAGAATAAATACTCGTGCAACGATCTATTTTATAGTATTTTTTATAAATTTATCAATTCTCTCTTCTTGTTCTAAAACTAGTGCTCCCAATATGTTCCCTGCTCCCGAAATTAATCTTAAGAAATTAGGAAAGATAGCCTATAAGATTGATACGTTGCTAATTGACACAACTATAAACACAACATTTGAAGGAAACATTGGTGTTCATAATAACAAATTGTATTTTATAGACAAACTGTTCTGTACTATACACTTTTTTGATACAACGGGAAGAATTACATTCAAAACCTTAGGTATAGGTCGAGGTCCGACAGAAACTACTATAGGGAGAATCTATGCCCATACATTCATAGATAATGGGTACTTGTGTCTGCAGGGGACAACAGACGATGTCCATTTATTCGATGAAGATTATAAAACAGATAGGAAAAAATCATATCGAAAAGTGAGAAAAACCTATAGATTAGGAGATAAAATAGGTTATGATCCATGGGATATCCTTTAGTTTGTCGAAGTTATAAAAATTCAGTTTTCACAAACAACAGGGCGGAAGAACCAACATTTAATTATTTTCAGACTCCAGATATTTTTGTTCAAGAGTTTAGAAACATTACAGAACAAAGATTGGATAAAAAAAGAACTGGCAGATTATTAGGGAGAGGCATGCCCAATATATATAAAGGCAAATCGGATACACATTACATATTTTCATCAACTTTCTTTGACATTGACGACAATGGAAACTTCTATGTCATATATATGGCTGATTCGTTAATATATAAATATGATAAAAATTATGTACCATTATATTCATTGGGCTTTGAAGGACGGTCAATGGACAAAGAATATATTCCGGTAATAAATATTGAAGACATTCAAGGTAAAGGTATTGCTCAATATAAAACCAAAGGATACTATACATGGGTCGAATATATTGACGAGCTTGATTATTTATTGCGTTCCTATTCAAAAGGCAGCCAAGAAGTATCAGACGGTTTACAAATTTATCAAAACCGAACTCTTGTTGCCGAAATAGATGTTCCTAAAGGATTTAGACCCATAGGTTACATAAAACCTTATATTTTTTCTGATGCAATTATAGATGAAGAAAAGATGCGTATATATGTATATAGAATGAAATTAGAGTAAAATATTTTAGTTCATGACAATTCATAGAATATTTAAAATAGCTTTGGGCATAGGATTCATATTTCTTAGCCTATTTATTATTTATTGTTTTATAAATATTCATTACAACAAATCTTGTGCAAATATAGATGAAGAATTACAAGAATTAACAGAATTGAGTTTTAATACAAAACAATATAGAATGGATGGTATAAAATCAGATACCATTCTACAATATACATTCATTCTGAAAAATATAGGAGATAAACCATTATTTATTCGGTCCATTAATCCAAGTTGCTTGTGTACAAGCTATTATTTGTCAAAGAAAGAAATCACACAGCAAGATACAGCAAAAATAGTTTTAACAGTGGATACTAAAGATAAGAAAGGATTTTATGAAATAAATACAATTGTAATAGCTAATACTAAGGAAAAACATTATCTACTAAAACTTATCGGCGAGATAAAAAAATAGTTGCTTTGAACGACCATAGAGTTAGGGGGAGGACAAGAAAAACATGCTTTGAGCCAAGATTGTAATTTGCAACCGATTTACAACCGTTTAATTTTTATTTTTAATTAAAAGCATGTTTCTTTGGAGAAATTTAAAACTCAAATGTAATGATACAAGTTATAAAAAGTTTCAGATGAAAGGATTGTTATTTATATTGTTGTTTGTATTCTGCAGTGCTTGTAGGAATGATAATCGGATTTTTAATGTTCGGACGAAAGTTGGAGTCAAAGAACTTGAAACAATTGAATTGGCAGGAGAAAAATTACCTATCGATGCTATGGGGGGATATGGTATAAAAGTGTTTGATAGTCTGCTCGTCGTTACTTCCGGGAGTGCAAATCATTTTCGAGAAGTATATAGCCTGGAAAATTTTTCGTTATTGGCGGAGTTATTTAGAAAAGGTCGGGCCAAGAATGAGTTTCTGTTTGTCGGATATGATGGGCAATGGATTGTAGAATCCGGATGCGTGAAATTGTATGTGCATGATTTGAATAAGAATGTTTTTTGGAAGTATAATTTAACTGAGTCAGTCAGATTCAATATTGATAGTGCAGATATTGTATCTAAATTGTCAAGGGAGTATCTGGGTGCTTATTATATATCCCCGAATATATATTGCTATCGGAAAGTAGTGCCGAATGAGGGATGTTCGTATGTGGTGGAGGATATAAAGAAAGGGAAAGTTATAGATGAGTATTCGATATTGAAAAATAGGCATGAATTGGAAGGAATGGAACTTCCAATCAGTAATTATATAACAAAAGATAATGATGTTGTTATCTGTTATTCCCGCAATGTCAATCAATTGCTTTTTATCAATCTGGAGAATAAGACAAAATTATCAGTATCGACAGCTGATAAAGAACCGACATGGACAGAATGGAAGACAGATTTTGAACAGGGAATTGTATATTATGATTATATGGCAGCAACAGACAAGGAGATTTATGCTTTGTATCGGGGTAATTCAGAAAGTTTGGAGATACATTGTTTTTCGGAATCAGGGGATTTCTTGAAGAGGATAGTATTGAAAGAGAAATTGATAGCCTTTGATGTCTCCGGGACTTTTATATATGGGTTGACATCAGATGAGGAGATTTATAGGTATAAGTTATGAGAGTTTGTAAAGTATAGCGGTTATGAAGAGATTTCTGGCTATATCCGTGTTTTTGGGAGGATGTCTGCTTCTGTGGGGGCAGTTTCGGGAAGTCCCCGGTCTTTATGGAGGTGTCGAAACAGCGAATTATTTTGCCTTGTTGTTGGGTGCGATGGTGGCGACTGTCTGGTTGGTGAAGCCTCCTGCTACACTATACCGGGGGGAAGTAGCGGTATTTGCGCTGTTTGTCTATCTGATGGTGCATGTGTATGTGACCCGGGCATCGGAGAGCCGGGAGTTTTATTTGAGCATCTCTTATTTTGCCTTGTATGCCGTGTTCAGGGTGGTGAAAGGGATGCGGTTGGGCAATTGTCTGTGCCTTGCTTTGCTGCTTGGCGGAATTTGGCAGGCTGGTCTGGTGTTGGGGCAGTTGTTCGGTTTTGAAAGTTCCCATCATATCCGGTTTGCTGTGACCGGCTCGTTTTTCAATCCCGGCCCGTGCGGTATTTTTTTATCAGGGGTGTTTGTGTTTGCAGTTGCGGTGGTGCGGAAAGGGTATTGGCGTATGGGGATGAATCTTATGTTTGTGCGTTATGCGGTTGCCTGTGTGGCGTTCGGTGTAGCTCTTGTGGCTATGGTGCCTACGATGAGCCGTGCCGGCTGGTTGGGGGCATTGGTCGGGACGGTGTTGTTATACCGGCGGGAGATAGCCGGACGGTTGCGGAGATGCCGCCGTTGGATGGTCGGGGCTGGGGTAGCGGGATTGTTGGTTTTGCTGGCAGTGTTTTATCTGTTCAAGAAGGATTCTGCCGACGGTCGTCTTTTTATCTGGCGGAATACGGTGGAGGCTTGTCTGTCATCGCCGTTTTTCGGAGTGGGAATTGACGGATTTGAACGGGCGTATGCGGAGACGCAACATGATTTCTTTGCAGAAAGGGATGTTCTGGTGCAGGACTGTCGCTATACGGAGTTGGCAGGTGTTGTGGAGTCGGCATTCAATGAACCGTTGGCTTTGGTGTTGCTGTTGGGGCTTGCGGGAGGCAGTCTGGCAGTTACGGTGCTGTATTTTAAGTTGCGGCGGCTGACGGAATACGGCTGTGTGGCAGTGGCTTTGCTGGTGTCGTCGTTATTTTCGTACACGTTTTATATTCCGTCTGTCGTTCTGTTGTTTCTTTTTGCCCTGTCCCAGTTGCCTGACCGTAGAATCGGGCGGGTCCGTTGGGCGAATGCTGTCATGTATGGCATGATGGATGTGGCCGTCTTGTTTTTCGGTTTCCGGGAGTATGGGCATCGGGAGGTGTATAGGGAGTGGAAAACGAACAGCATCTATTATACGGGCAAGGACTACCGGAATGCAGTAGACTGTTACGCACCGTGTTATCTCGCATTGAGGAATGATTTCAGGTATTTGTTCGAGTATGGTCATTCACTTCATAAGGCGGGACATTATGAGGAGAGCAATGCCATTCTGAAACGGGGTACAAGGTATAGTGCAGATCCCATGTTCTGGAATGTGATTGGCAATAATTATCTGGCGTTGAAAGAATATGACCTTGCCCGGCAGGCTTATCTTCGTGCCTATTATACTTGTCCGAACCGGGTTTACCCGCTCTATCTGCTGACAAAACTGGAAGCGGCACGCAAAGATACGGCAGGCATGCATTATTACGGGCGTCTTTTGTTGGAGAAGCGTCCTAAAGTGCCCTCTACGGCAGTGGAGGAGATGAAGTTTGAAGTACGAAAACTATTGGAGAATAGCATTTCTTTGAAAAAACAGCAATAATTTGAATAGAAAAGCAGTTGTTACTTTATTTCTATTTCCTAGATGTAATATATACTTGATTGAAATTTGCAACCGATTTGCAACCGTTTAATTTTTATTTTAACTTGAAAACATTTTAATTTGTGTGTAGAGAAATAATATAGCTATTAATTATGCTGAATTATATTGTTATGCATATAAAAAAGGTGATTTTATTGTTGTGGGGCTGTTGCGGAGTTGGTGTGTTTGCAGGACAGAGCCAGAGTGTCGGTAAGATGACCCTGGAAGAGGCAATTGAGATAGCCTATACGAAGTCTCCGCAGGCGCAAATGGCTGAACTTGCGTTTATGTCGAGGTACTGGAGCTTTCGCTCTTATAAGGCACAGTTGTTGCCTTCGTTGAATTTAAACGGGGAACTGGGACGGTATAACCGTTCGCTTGTGGAAGTAAGAGATCCTGAAAATGGAAAAATCAACTATGTGGCAAACAATACGTTGAATAATACGTTGTCTTTGCGTATCAATCAGAATATTGCATATACGGGAGGTGTGGTATCTCTCTATACTTCTTTGGATAGGTTGGATCAGTTTTCTTATGATACGAAAATCTATAATTCGACACCGCTTTCCCTCAGTTATGTGCAGCCATTGCGATCGTTTAATTCGTTGAAGTGGCAGAAGAAGACGGAGCCGTTGCAGTACGAGAAAGCGAAAAAGCAGTATCTGGAGTCTATGGAGGCGATTGTGGAACAGGCATCTGCCTATTTCTTTTCGGTTTTGTCGGCACAGACCAGCTATAGAAAGAGCAGAGAGAATTTAAAGGATACACGCGAGATGTATGAGATGGCGCAAAAACGATTTGTTGCAGTTGGAGCTGGCTTTGATGAATGCGGAATTGTCTGTCAGCAACAGTAGGGTGGATTTGGATGTAGCTCTTTTTAATTTTAAATCGTTTTTGGGGATTGCCGGAGAGGTCGCTTTTGAGTTGCAGACTCCAATGAAGGTTCCAGAGGTGATGGTGGAGTATGATTTTGTATTGGATAAGGCTTTACAGAATTCATCACATTTGATTTCATTGAAAATTAATCGGTTGAATGCCCAAAGGGATGTGGCGTATGCGAAGGCAAACAGGGGAATTCAGTTGGAATTGAATGCGAATTTAGGTCTGTCGAAGAAAGATGAAGATTTTGCGAGTGCATACAAACGTTTGCAGGATCGGGAGGTGGTGAGTCTGTCTGTGACAATGCCTATTTATGATTGGGGAATGAGCCGTGGTAAGGTGAAGATGGCGGAGGCTCAGGCTCGATTGTCGGAAACAGAGCAGGAACAGGAGGAGGTAAAGTTTCAGCAGGATATTAAAATCAAGGTGATGCAGTTTAATAATCAGGCGGAACAGTGTAGGATTTCTGCTCGTGCGTTGGCGATTGCAGAGGAACGTTATGGCATTACAAAAGAGAGGTTCCAGAATGGAGGAATTACCGTGACGGATTTGAATACGGCTCAGAAAGAATTGGATAGTGCAAGTGCTCAGTTTGTTTCGCAGTTGAGTGCTTTTTGGAGGGCTTATTTCGGTTTGAGAAAATTGGCATTATATGATTTCGTTTTGAAAAGAGATATTGATGCCGAATTTGACAGGATTGTCGGAAAATGATGGCTAAAAATTAGTTAATGATAAGGATTATGAATGGATATAGAGGTCTGTGGATGGCAGTAGCCTTGTTGGGAGTTATGGCATGCAGTCGTGAGAAAAAGAATAATGACACGGAGATTGGGAAGAGTGAAAAGCTGCAGCAGGTTATTATGGTGGATACTTTGGCTTTGAGAAAGCAGAATTTTCAAAAACAGATGATATGCAACGGTAAATTGAGAGCTGTTGTCAAGAGTGACATTAATTTTCATGCTACGGGCATTATTTCTGCCATTCATGGCGGGAATGGCGATTACATAGAGAAGGGAGCAGTGATTGCTGCGCTTGATGACACGGAGGCTTTGATTGAATTGGAGAAAAGCAAGAGAGAGATGGAGAGAGCCGACATTGATTTACTGGATAAATTGATAGGCCAGGGGTATGCAGGCGATACTGCCGCCGTGCCGGCTACAGTGTTGCGGAATTTGAAAATTTCATCGGGGTACAGTAATGCGGTAGATCAATTGAAAGCGGCTGAAAGGAGATTAGCAAATCATTATCTGAAGGCTCCTTTCGGGGGACGTATTGCCAATTTGGATATGAAGGTGTACGACCGCTCCGGCAATAAGCTTTGTACATTGATTGATGATTCGTATTTTGATGTTGAATTTAGTGTGCTGGAGGCTGAGATTGGTGATGTCGCATTGAAACAACGGGTGGAGGTAGTTCCTTTTATTAATGGAGAGAAGGTGTTTTATGGAAAGGTGACGGAGATAAATCCTTTTATTGATGAATATGGGCAGGTGAAAATCCGGGCAAGAGTGGAGAATTCCAATCGTTATCTGATGGAGGGTATGAATGTGAAACTGGTGCTTGAACGGGAGGTCAAGGATTGTTTTGTGGTGCCTAAGGACGCAGTGGTGCTGAGAGACGGATTTCAGGTGGTGTTCTGTTATAAGGATGGTAAGGCTGTATGGACTTATGTTGATGTGGTGATGTCTAATATCAATAGTCATGTGATAACAGGTTGCAGAGAGAAACAGACGACGGTGTCGGAATATGATGTCGTTATTACATCAAATAATCTGAATTTGGCGGATGGAACAGATGTTACACCAATTATGAAAATGCAGAAATGATAAAGAGGTTATTGCAGCGACCGATAGGGGTCAGTATGAGCGTCATCGCCATTGTTGTGTTGAGTGTGGTGGCGATGGGATATTTGCCGGTGTCGCTGATGCCTGATATTGATATCCCCAAGATTACAATTCAGGTCTCCGCTCCCGGTATGTCTGTGAGAGAGGTGGACAATAGTTTGTTGAAACCTTTGAAAAATCAATTGGCGCAGGCGGCGGAACTGGAAAATATTACAGCGGAGGCAAGGGCAGATGCCGGAGCTATTTATATGGATTTTGAGCCGAACTGTAATATTGATCTCGTTTTTATTGATGTGAATGAGAAATTGGATCGGGCGGTGGCATCGTTGCCGAAAGGGGTGGAACGTCCGAAGGTGATTAAAGCCAGTGTCACTGATATTCCGGCATTTTATCTGAATTTGAAATTGAAGGGAAATAGTCCGAAAGAGAAAGATAGTCCGCAAGAGGCCGGGGTGGATTTCAGTGAATTGGGGCAATTTGCCAGGGATGTTATTGCAAAAAGAATCGAGCAATTGCCGCAAACGGCTATGGTGGATATTAGCGGTGTGGTGACCCCAGAGTTGCTATGTGTGCCGGATTATAAGAAATTGACCTCCATGGGGGCAGATGTGAGATTGCTTGAGAATGCTATCAATAGTAATAACATTTCATTAGGGGCTTTGAGTATCAGGGATGGAGAGTACAGATATAGCATCCATTTTGATTCGAGAATTGTTACAAAGGAAGATATTGAAAATATCTTTATCAACCATAGGGGAAGAGTGTACCGGTTTAAGGAACTGTGCCGGATAGTGGAGCGACCGGCAAAACAGAATGGGTGGGTTCGCAGCGGGGAGATGCCGGCCGTGATGTTGGCAATCATTAAACAAAGCGATGCCCGTATGGCGGATTTACAGGAGGAGATTACCGGACTTGTGGAGAAGATGGAGAAGGAACATCCGAATATAAGTTTTGAACTGACTCGCGATCAGACAAGGTTGTTGGCTTATTCAATAGATAATCTGGGAAGTAATTTGTTGGTGGGGGCTATTTTGGCAGCTTTGATTATATTTTTGTTTATGAGGGATTTTCGCTCTCCGCTGTTAATTGTTATTACGATTCCTCTGTCGTTGATTGTTACTTTGCTGGTTTTTTATGTTATGGGAATGTCGCTGAATGTCATTTCTCTTTCGGGTTTGATTCTCGGAACCGGTATGATGGTGGATAATTCTATTATTGTAATTGATAATATTTTCCAAAAATGGCAGAGTGACACCCGTTTGGATGAGGTGATTTCAAAGGCTGTGAAAGAGGTGTTTGCACCGATGCTGAGTAGCGTGTTGACAACATGTTCTGTATTTCTTCCTTTAATTTTTTTGAGCGGAACTGCAGGCGCTTTGTTTTATGATCAGGCGATGGCTGTGACGATTGCATTGTTTGCCTCGCTGCTGGTATCTGTGCTTGTATTGCCTGTCTATTTTTATGTGATGTATCGTAAAAAGACTCCGGAAGCAGCGGTGGTTGTGAGTAAGAAACGTTTTTCATTTGACTATTACCGTCCTTATGAGGAGATATTGAAATGGACGTTAAGGCATGGACGATGGGTGGTGGTCGGATTTATTGTGTTAGTGCCATTGACAGTATGGGTTTATCCATTTGTCGAAAAGAGCAGGTTGCCGCATATTTCACATGATGATGCAATTCTGACTGTGGATTGGAATAGTGGAATTTCGGTGGAGGAAAACGATTTGAGAATCTACAGGCTGTTGGCTCAGGTGGATAGTCTATTGGTGCAGTCGACATCGATGGTGGGTGTGCAACAGTTTATGATGTCGCATACGAAGGAAACCACCCCATCTGAATGTGTCATTTATGTAAAGACCGGAGGTGCAAATGCTTTGGAACAGTTGAAAAAGAGGGTTGTCTGTTATATGTCAGAGA
>CAKVCR010000065.1 GCA_934725835.1 uncultured Odoribacter sp. | reverse complement strand
CGGCTCTTCCGATGACAATACAACATTCCCTATTTTTACTATATTCGTTTTTCTGCGCATAGCTTTATTTTTTAAGAATTAACGAGTCGTATTTCCCGACAAGACTTGCTTAATATTTTGAGTATTACGAGGATTCCTCACATCTTTTCCTTCCGGTGTATATACAAAATCTATCTCCTCCTTGAAATATTCATAGACTTTATGTCGTACAACCTTTGCTGTCGAATTGACGGTTCCGTTTGCTTCACTCAACGTCTCTGGCAATATAGCAACAACAGCCGGCAACCAACGTTCAGGAAACATTCCTTCAAATTCTCCTCCTTTTCTGAAACGCAGTAACTCTCCATAAATTTTATCCAACATCAACTTATATCCCTCTACAGATTCAGGAGTTACGTGCTGTTTCAGTACATACTCTCGCAAGACTTCCTTATTGGGAACTATCAAACCCACAGTATAGGGAGACTGATTATTATAGAGCACACAATAATCTATAGAAGGTGACAATTCCATAATCGCCTCTTCGATACCCTCAGGACTATACTTTTCACCGTCACTCGCAATCAACAATGATTTGAATCTTCCCAATACGTACAACAATCCCTCTTCATTCACATAACCCATATCCCCTGTATACAGCCATCCGTTGCGCAAACTTTCTGCTGTTGAAGTCGGATTTTTCCAATAACCCTTCATCACATTACCGCCTCGTATAACAATCTCCCCTTTCTCTCCTCGTGGCAACTCCTTCCCGTTGTCATCACATATTTTCAAATCCATCGGCTGTACTATCTGACCGGAAGAACCGAAATGATGCAATTGAGGTCTATTGGAACTAATCACAGGAGAAGCCTCTGAGAGACCATACCCTTGCAACATCGGTATCCCCAATGCGCAATAATAACGCTGCAATTCAATATCCAACAGAGCACCACCTCCAATAAAGAAATGTAGATTACCTCCGAATACTTCTCGAATCTTCTTGAATACAAGCACATCTGCCAGCTTCACCAAAGGATACAATAGCATACGCATACCTTTCCCTTCGTGATTGCCTGTTCCATAATAGCGATATGCAACCTTTAAACCTTTACGATATAACCATTGAACGAATCTCCCTTTCAGCTGTATACCTGTTTCTATATTCTTTTTGAAATTCTTTGCTAAAGCCGGAACACTCAACAACAAATGCGGTTTCACTTCCTTCATATTCAATGGAATATTCCTCAAATATTCCATAGGAGAGCGCCCAAAATCGACCGAAGCCAACGACGCCCCATTATACATGAAAGAATAAATACCTACTGTATGAGCAAAACTGTGATCCCATGGCAAAAATAGCAATACTTTAAAATACTCAGGCACTTGTATCAATGAATCAGATTGTAAGACATTGCTCACATAATTTCCATGTGTCAACATAATACCTTTGGGTTCTGCTGTTGTCCCTGAAGTATAAGAAATATTAGCCAAATCATCCTTCTCAATGGATTCTGCCCTTCGTTCGACTTCTCCGGGATGCTGTTTCAACCACTCTCCCCCACTTAACAACAACTGATCAAAAGATATATATTTCCCCTCTACAACATGCGAGGACTGAATAACAAATATCTTCTCGACAGTCGTCAATTCTTCTTCAATTTGACGGATTGTATTCACATAATAATCTGAAACTATCAAAAATCGAGCGCCTGAATGATTTACACGGAAAACCACCTCTTGCGGAGTCAACTTAATACTTAACGGGACATTGGCACCTCCTGCATAAAGCAATCCCAACTCCCCATATATCCAAGCATTACAACCTTCGCTTAATAGAGCCACACGGTCACCTCTCTCAAGACCAAGCGCCATCATACCCGCCGCCACATGCATTACTTGTTGTTTCACTTCCAGATAAGTGGTCGGTTGATACTTCCCATTTCGTTTTTCCCACAAATACACATTATTAGGGAACTTAACGCAACTTCGCTCTAACAAATCTACTATTGTATTCAAATTTTTCTCTTTCATAGTGCTTGCAAAGATACAAATAAAAAAACATCTGTAGTTTGAATGTTATACAGATAAAACCTTACCTTTGTGTCATCAAACAAAATTAATTGTTCAAATCTTAAACCATGAAAATAGCTATCGCATGTGACCATGCCGGTTACGAATTCAAGGAAAAATTAGTGGAATATCTCCGCACCCAAGGACACGAAGTAAAAGATTTCGGAACTCACTCTGCTGAAAGTATGGATTATCCGGACACTGCACACCCTATGGCAGCAGCAGTGGAAGCAGGAGAATTTGACAAAGGGATTGCCCTCTGCGGAAGCGGGAATGGTATCAACATGACAGTTAATAAACACCAAGGCATTCGAGGAGCCCTCTGTTGGACCGTTGAGATTGCATGGCTGGCTCGTCTGCACAACGATGCAAATATTTGTTGTCTTCCGGCTCGATTCATCTCTTATGAAGATGCACAAGACATTGTCGAGCGTTTTCTGACCACCGAATTTGAAGGAGGACGCCATCAGCGCAGAATTGAAAAAATCCCAGTAAAATAAATAAAAAATGGCAACCTCACCAGTTGCCATTTTTATTTAGATTCGACACATATCCCTTCTCTCCTTTTGTGCATCAGAGACTGCCAATGTTGCCATATGAACAATGTCTCTTACCTGACAGCCCATCTGCAAAATATGTACAGGCTTATTGATTCCTAACAGAATCGGTCCGATAATCTCATGGCTACCCAACTCCTGCAGCATACTCAAACCAACACTGCCAGAACTCAAATTCGGGAAAATAATTGTATTCACATCACGATCTCCCAATATAGAAAATGGATACTCCCTTTGTCTCAACTCTTTATCAAAAGCCATTGAAGCATGCATTTCTCCATCTACTAAAATCTCCGGATATTTACGATGCAACTGAGTTATACATTCTTGAATCTGAGCCGGACTTCCCAAACGGTATTCTCCAAAATTCGAATAAGAAGTCAAAGCAATCACAGGGTCTATATCAAAACGTTTCACCGCATCATGTGTCAGAACTGTTACATACTCCAATGTCTCTGCAGAAGGATGACTATTCACGGTAGTATCTGCCAAGAAATAAGTTCCGCGCTTTGTAGTAGCAATATGCATACCAGCCGCATATTTACAACATGGTTGCAAACCTACCACCTCCTTAGCCTTCTCAAACACCTCTTTGTAAGGAGAATTTACTCCTGAAATAAAGCCATCTGCATCCCCGCATTCCAACATCATCAAACCGATATAATTAGGATCCTGCATCTTCAAAACAGCTTTGCTCCTGGATACGCCCAAACGCTGCATTTTCTTATAATAATACTCCGTATATCTCTCAATGGCAGCCGTTTCGATTGCCGGATCAAAAATCGTAAGATTCTGAATTGTCAATTTATTACGTGCAATTTTGTCTTGAATAACAGCAGTATCTCCCACCAAGATCGGATAGGCGATATGCTCTGCTGTCAATTCTTGAACAGCCTGCAACACTTGTAAATTTACTCCTTCAGCAAAAACCACCCGTTTGGGATTAGCCTTCGCCTTATGTGTCATCAAGCGCATCAATCCATTATCATGACTGACTCGTTTCTCCAAACTCTCTCGATAAGCATCCCAATCCTCAATCACTCGGCGAGCCACCCCTGATTCAATGGCAGCTTTTGCAACGGCAGGTGCGACACAACTAATCAAACGGTTATCAAGAGCTTTAGGAATAATATAATTTCTATCAAAAGAAATCGCCGGATCATGATATGCCATTTTCACACTTTCAGGAACAGGCTGCTTTGTCAAATCCGCAATCGCATGGGCTGCAGCCAACTTCATTTCCTCATTGATTCCGCTTGCCTGAACATCCAATGCTCCACGGAAAATATAAGGAAATCCCAACACATTATTAATCTGATTGGGATAATCTGAACGTCCTGTTGCGAAAATAATATCCGGACGAGAATGTATCGCCCGCTCGTAACTGATTTCCGGATTCGGATTAGCCAAAGCAAAGACAATAGGATCTTTCGCCATGCTCTGTACCATCTCTTCTGTCAGAATATCTGCAACAGACAATCCCAAAAAGACATCAGCCCCCTTCAATGCCTCCACCAAAGTTCTTGCCTCTGTCGAAACTGCAAATTCCAACTTTTCAGCATTCAGACCTGCCCGTCCTTCATAAATAACACCCTTGCTGTCACACATTAAAATATGCTCACGTTTTACCCCGAGGCTTCTATAAAACCGGGCACATGAAATGGCTGCAGCTCCTGCTCCATTCACTACTACGCGTACATCAGCTATATTCTTGCCATTTAATTCCAAAGCATTCAACAAACCTGCTCCCGAAATAATTGCAGTACCATGCTGATCATCGTGCATCACCGGTATGTTCAATTCCTCCTTTAACCTACGTTCTATTTCAAAACATTCAGGAGCCTTGATATCCTCCAGATTAATACCTCCAAATGTCGGAGAAATCATCTTAACCGTACGTACAAATTCATCAACATCCTTTGTATTTACCTCGATATCAAAAACATCTATATCAGCAAATATTTTAAACAACAAACCTTTCCCTTCCATTACTGGCTTACCTGCCAAAGCCCCAATATCTCCCAACCCAAGAACAGCCGTACCATTCGAAATCACTGCCACTAGATTACTTTTTGCCGTATAACGGTATGCATCTGCCGGATTTTTTTCAATCTCCAAACACGGTTGTGCAACCCCTGGAGAATAAGCCAACGACAAATCATGCTGAGTACTATAAGGTTTCGAAGGGATAACCTCAATCTTACCGGGACGTCCCGATTCATGATACTTCAATGCTGCATTTCTATCCATATTCATTCATTTAAGCATTTATCAATTCCTTTTTCAATGATACAAAAAAGCTCAATACCTTCAGGTTAAATAAAGGTTAAAGCATAATCATAACACAAAGATAATCTACAATTCGAAGTAAATTGCAACATTAAAATTAAAATATATATATATGAAAAAAATTTACTATCTAGCAGGTCTAATGATAGCTGTAGCATCTTGTACTACAACGAATAAGACCACAGTAACCATCCACATGGAAGGGAAAGGCGTTTCTGAGATTCCGACAGCATTGAATACTCGCGACTCCATTTACTCCGTAATCCTTGATTCCACCAACTCCGCAACCATCCAATTAGCATCTAATTTACAATCCGACTATGCAGCTATACAATTAGGTCGTATGCGACTTCCCCTATACATCGAGTCAGGCAAGAACTTTGATATCGCAATTAAAATTGAAGGCCGTAAAGTCTCTCCTACTTTTACAGGTGAAGGTGCTGCAAAAAACACATATCTGAATGGCGATGGTTTTAAAGATAACATACCAGCTATAGAATTGGACGAAAAGGCTTTCATGGATGCTCTCGCCCAAAAAGAGACGCGATTATTTGCTAATCTGGAAAAAGAAAACTTCGAAGAAACATTTGCCAAACTAGAAAAAAAGAGAATCCATTATAACCTCTACTCCGCTATTTCGACATACGTTGCCTATCACCCATATTACGGCCAACAACCTAATTACAGGCCATCAGATGAGCTTATCAATTCTCTTAAAACTCTTATTACAGAAGAGCCAGAATTGGCAGACATGCCAGAATACAAAAATGCTGTCATCGGTTACATACAAATACTTGTCAATCAAACCCAAACGACCAATCCATTGGATGCCTTGAAAGACCAATTGAATTTCATTCAGAACAATTTCAAGTCACCTGAAATCATGGATTTTACTATAGACCATTTTGCAAAAGCCTATGTAGATCGATACGGAACAGAGAATCTTACAGAATTTTCAGCGATATACGATGCAAAAGTTATTGATCCAAAGAAAAAAGCTGATTTCAAAGCTCTGTGTGACAAATGGTCAAAAATTGCCCAAGGACAACCATCCATCGATTTCAAATATCTGGATATTAATGGGAAAGAAGTTAGTCTAAAAGATTTAGCCGGCAAATATGTCTATATCGACTGTTGGGCAACATGGTGTGGTCCGTGCCGTGGCGAACTGCCTCATCTGCAAAAACTCGAGCACCAATATAAAGACAAAAACATCCATTTCGTCAGCATCTCTTGCGACCAAAATAAAACAGCTTGGGAGGAAATGGTAAAAAAAGACAAACTTGGCGGAATCCAACTGCACAACGGCGGAGACAGAACATTCATGGACTTCTATATGATTAAAGGAATCCCTCGCTTCATCCTTCTAGACCGTGAAGGTAAAATTATTCAAGCGAATGCTACCCGCCCGTCAAATCCTGAAACTGCAAAAATATTTGATGCTCTTGAAGGAATTTAAATTACCATATCAGTAATGGGTATGTCGAAATAACACATCCCATTGCTGATATTGCGCTTATTTACATTTTCTACGGATTTTGTTTCCTCCTCCCAACACAAATCCAACACTGCAATTCCAAAAACTTAAATTCCACTTTAATAACCTATAGTCAAGCGTCAGTCTTAAATGTTTGAATAATTCTGCACCTAAACGAGGCGTAAAACAGATAGAATTAAATTGGTCATAACCAGCATCTACATCAATAACTGCCATTCCCAATCCCCCTCCTACAAATGGAGAGACCTTCTTACCAATACGAAAATTATAATCAACCACCGGCTGCAATATCATATTCCGATAAGTAACCTCTCTCCCTCTTTCTTTATACAATAAATCATAAGCGCCGACTAAAAATTGTAATCCAAAATCAATATTAGGAGTATAATTACACCTTGCTTCCAAAATTATATTCACCCCTTCCCGAATACTGCTACCTTTCACATTCTTCTTCCCAAAATTAGGGCCAATTGCCACCTCAACTTCAAACTTTGTAACTTCCTGTCCCAGAAGCGGATTTGTGATAAAAAATAATAAAACAAAAAATATTTTCATAGTATTGATGTTTAATCACTGGTATAAATTCTTGCTGCTTTCCATTTTCCATTCCATTTTACCGCTCCATATACACAACCTCTTGCAATATGAGCTTTATAAGGTGCTTTAAAACTTACATTTGCTTTTTTTATATTTGGATATACCTGCACACCAACAGTATAATTACCAGAAAGCCAATCTGTATCAAATCTATATACTTCTCGACCATCATTATAAGCATGCTTTTCTATTTGAGGAACCACAACCAATAAATTATGCTCATACGGGTATGGTTTTATCGTAAATACTCCTTGTTTATTATGACCAGTGAAATAATTTCGAATACTAGAAGAAACTTTATTAAGCACCTCAGACACAAGTTTGTTTACATTAGCAGTTTTTATTGGATAATTGCTAAATGGAACATAGAAAAGTATAATATCATTATCATCAAAAGGAAATTTTTTACTAATATAATCTGGTACTCTAGAATCTCCAACTTCATTTCTAGGCCAATCTGGTGTATGTACAGGAGGAATCGGTCTTTCTCGAAAGCGATATGCCAACTCTAGTCCTATCCATCCGTAATGAAACTCCTCTGCTTTTTTCCTCCACCAAATTCTCAGCCTCCTTTGTTGCATTCTTAGAGTCATTCCTATTGTACGGGCGACAACGTAATTTTGTTCATACATACGTAACTTCATACGATGTCTTTTATCAAAATTCGATTCTACGACTGTATTCTTACTTAAAATTGACGATAAACCATGCTGTATCAATCCAGCATCCCCTCTGCTTTTCCATTCGATATCTCTCACATTATTAGCATTAATTATATGACCATTCTCAAGTTTTAAATCTCCTAAACCTGAAGAACGTGTTATTGGGACTTCATTTGCAATATGTTGACTATAATCAATCGGCAAAAACTCCAAACTATTTTTTAGTGGTATAAAATTTGTATTACTGATTGTATCTTTTATTAAACTCAAATCTATATCTAAATTCAACAATAACGAATCTTCAGATATATTACATCGTAATACACCTTCTTGTACATATTTATACACTTTCCCTTCAACCACTATTTCACGATCAGCATTTAATAAATCGCAAAAATTAGGATCTGCTATCAATGTATCTTCCGGGTCATAAACCAATCCATCTGCTTGAATCTGTTTTAATTCTTCCTCAGTAAGGGAGTTAAGTGCTGTTTGAATTAAGAATTCATTCAAAGATAGAAAGTTGTCACTCTTGTAAGTTTTTGTTTTTGCACTACTATAATCTCCATTTTGCATTTGGTCTAATAATGTTTGAACCTCTTCTGACGAACTAAATCTCATTCTCGATGCCCCCCCACTTCTTGTTTTGGGCAATACCTCTTTTGTGAAGTCTAATTCATTTTGACATCCAGCAAAAGCAATCAGTAAAATAACTACTATCAATAAAAATGTTTCATGTTTCATGTATTTATGTTTTTAGTGGAAAAAATATGCTGTAAATAAAATACATTTCAGGTCATTAAGAGTTATAATATGCACTATATAATCTTACAACAATAATCATAACGCAAAGATTATGAACGTTTTGACAAACAATTATATTTATTTTTTTTACATCATGCTTACATATATTGAAATATGAAAGTTTTTACGATATTAGAGCCATGAAACATAAATTGATATTAATATTTATACTTCTCTTTTATTTTCTAGGATGCAAAGAGAGCAACAATTTACAACTTGATGAAGCTGAGCAATTATTGCTTCATAAACCAGATAGTGCGTTATACATATTAAAACAGATTCAACCAACATCATTTACTCCCAAAGATTATGCTAGATATGCCTTACTGTATTCGGAAACTTTAGATAAAAACAATATCAACGTAACTGATGATTCACTAATTCTGCAGGCTTGGAATTATTATAAAAATTCTTCACAAGATATATTTAACCAATGCAAGACTTTATTTTATTGGGGAAAAATTCATTTGAACGCAAATGACAAATTAGAAGCTTTACGATTGTTTTTAGTAATAGATGAAATGCTGGAGCAAACATCTGAACCCAATTACGAATGTTTAGGCTTATTGCACAGACAAATAGGGAAAGTTTATTATGAGCAGATGAACTATAATAGAGCTTTTATTTACTTTCAGCAAGCTCATGATTTTTTGCAAAGAGCAAACGCAACAAAGGAAGATATATATGCAATATTGGATATGGCAGCAACAGCCTTTCGGCAAAAAAATATCTCTCAGGCAATAAAACTTTATTCTTCTGCCTTGCATTTGTCTGATGAGCAAGATATAAAAGAAACCGCACGATTAGCCATTAACAATCTATCCTCACTTTATGTCATAATTGACAAAAAAAATATACGCCAAACATTGCTTGACCGTATTGAACGCTCTGCAAGGAACGATTCATTGTATAAATATCAAACATTAATGAATGTAAACGTCTTAAAGAACAATATCGATAGTGCCGGATATTATCTGTCTCTTGCAGAGAGGAACTGTAACAATCTTTACGATCTAGCATATTTACAATATGTCGCTTTTAAAATGGAAACACGAACCAGGCAATTACCCAATGCAATAAATAGAATTCATCGTTACATTGCCTTGACAGACTCATTGACACATAGCGGGATTCAATTTGCTGCCGGCATGATTGAACGCGAATATTTAAAGAAGCAGGCTGAAGTTGTAAAATACCGAATGGAAATTCGAAACTTTTGGGAAAGTATAATATTAATTGTCATTTTAGTTTCAATCATTACAGCATATTTTACCATTCGTCGTTTCATATACGTACAGCGAGAGCGCACCAACCATTATCTGCTATTAAGCGAAAAAGCCAGCATGGAATATAAAAGACTTACTGATAGTTTTATTGAGCAGCGAGACAGAGAGAATCGTTTAAAAGGTTTGGTAGCATCACGGTTCGAATTAATCGAGATACTCGGTCGGAAATATTATGAAAGAGAGAATACAACTGCACAGCAAAATAATATGTTCCAACAAGTTAAGCAACTTATTCTAGAATTTTCAGAAGATCTGAAAATGCAACAAGAATTGGAAGTAATTATAAATCTTTGCCACGATAATGCTATGCTAAAATTAAAAAGTGATTTCCCGACAATGAAAAAAGGCGATATACAATTGCTTTGCTACATATTTGCAGGTTTTTCGCCTCAAGTAATCAGCCTATTTATGAAAAATAGTATTACCAACATTTATACTCGCAAATCACGTCTCAAATTACAAATCAAATCTTCAAACTCAGACAACAAAGAATTGTTTTTAAGACTTTTATAAAATTCACATATAATAAATCACATCGATAAAGAAGCCAAAATCACTTAAACCAACTATTCACATCCTCGTATTTCAATATATGAACAATAATTTTACCATCTGCCGTAAAATGATGATGCTTGCAGGCAAATAGCTGTTCAACAATCCCCACCATTTCCTCACAAGTCAAAGAAGTATTATAAGACATGGCTGCTGCTTTAGCTAAAGCCAACACAATGCGTTCTTGCATTTTATCACGGATACTGCCTTCAGTATTTTTGTAATGTTCTATCAATTCCAGCAGCACTTCTTTAGCATGATTATATGATAAATCCGGAGGAGTAGCTTGAATTGCATAGCAATTCTTACCAAAAACAGTCAGTTTAAATCCCAAAAATTCCAAATCCGGTAACAAATCTCCGATTAAGATAAAATCAGATGCAGACAACTCCAATACCTCCGGGAATAGACACTTCTGTCCAGCCACACGATGTGCAGTCAATGTCTCCATATATTTATCAAACAACACCCGCTCATGTGCCCGTTTCTGATCAATCAACATCAATCCGCTCTGTATTGGAGTTACAATATACCGCCCCTTCATCTGAAAATAGCAGTTAGTAGCAGGCACCACAGGCGGCTGCTCGTCCATACTCGGGATAGTAGCCTGCACAGGTTCCTCCGTCTCTTTCAACCCGTCAAACAAAATATCCCAATTAGCAGGCACCTTATCCTTTTTGTGCGCACCTCCCCAAGAAGAGGCTCTCTCAAAATCCGAATCTGCCGGACTCAAACTTCCAGAGCCATAATTAAAAGGATTATATCCTGGATTGTAAGTAATCCGCGGAACAAAAGGAGTTTCATTACTTGCTACCGGCTCCACATAATCCAGACTCCCTTCCGTATCAAAATCCAATGGTGGCATAATATTAAACTTACCCAAAGATTCTCTTATGCATGCCATCAATATCTGGAAGAAATCCGATTCATTCTGAAACTTAATCTCAGTCTTTGTCGGATGTATATTCACATCCACCATAGAAGGCTCTACAGTAAAATACAGGAAATAGGAAGGTATATTATCAGCACCCAATAGACCGGAATAAGCCTCCATTACAGCTTTATGGAAAAACGAATGCTTCATAAAACGATTGTTTACAAAAAAATATTGCTCTCCATAAGTCTTACGAGCCTGTTCTGGGCTGCAAACAAAACCTTCAATCTTCACTAAACTGGTGTCACATTTCACCGTTATCAATCGAGAATTAATAGTTTTCCCGAAAATATTCACAATCCTTTGCCGCAAACCCGATACCGGCAAATCATACAAAACAGAACCGTTATTACTCAAAGAGAAAGCAATATCCGGATTTGTCAAGGCCACCCGTAAAAATTCATTAGTCACATTCCGCAATTCTGTAGAATCCGATTTTAAAAACTTCCGTCTGGCAGGTATATTATAAAAAAGATTCTTTACAGATATATTGGTTCCCTTTGCTGTATTCACTGCTTCTTGGTCCTTCAACTCAGAAGCTGCTATAAAAATGGATGTTCCCAATTCCTCTTCCTCTCGACGAGTTTTCAATTCTACCTCTGCCACAGACGCTATAG
>CAKVCR010000064.1 GCA_934725835.1 uncultured Odoribacter sp. | reverse complement strand
ACACTATAAAGATACAACAATTTTCGCTAATCACCAATTTTATAGACGGTTATAATTCATCGAACTCACGTTAAATAGGATAGCCGCCTATCATATTACCGCGACCGCTACGGACTGGAATCCGACTTGATGATTGTCATGACAGGTGGCAGCATGGCTTACACACGCCCAGACGGAGTCAAAGTAATACCACTTGCTTGTTTGAAAGATTAAAAAACAGAATAGAATATGGGAACAGCATTACTGGCACTCTGCTTCTGCGCATTGTCGCTCGTCCTTGCCTCTTTTTATCTCCATTGCTTGTATTATATTTTTGCCAGTATTGGCAACTTTTTACGATGCAAAGATGGCGTTTTTTTATTCTACTACACAAGTTTTTTATGTACAGACAGATGTGGTGACTAAATTTCAGTCTCAGAATGAGACAAACTCAAAGTATTTAAACTTTAAATGGGGCTTTTTGTATATATACGTTTACTCTCAAAATACGCTAATGGAAAGATTACCGCACTTCATTAAACATTATCGAAAGTTGAAATAGCTTAATTAAGTAATCCCAGCAGTAGGACAACGGTTATTCCCATGCGCTTGCGAAGATGGCTCATCGCTTTTTTCTTCTGTGTTTTTACGGTCAATAAAGATATATTCAGCTGATTGGCGATTTCTTCATTCTTCTTTCCGTCCAAATGAAGCAGGAATATTTCCCGGCAACGAGGCGGTAATTCATCTATCACACGGAAAAGACGCTCGTATAGTTCTTCTTCCAGCACTTTATATTCGTCTTCTTCTTTCAGATTTATATCTTGTTGACTGTAATTCAGGTATTTTTCTTCCACCTTACGATGCTTCAAGAGATTCAAGCAGGTGTTTCGTACGGAATTATATAGAAATGCTTGGATGCTTTGCTCCGACAAGAAAGCCTCCTTTTTTCCCCATACCGCTACAAACAGGTCCTGCACCACATCTTCAGATTCCTCCTGCCCTCCCAAATAGTGCATGGCAAACATCACCAATGGGCGGTAATGTTTTGCAAAAAGTTCACGGAATGCCTGACGTTCTTTAGCATTTATTCGCATCAAAAATGATTGTCCTTCTTCTTTTTTCATGACTCTGCTCGCCGGAATACAAGACAAAAATATAACTTTTATACAAAAGCACATAAAAACAGACTTGATTTTAATTAACAATCTTTTCTCCTGTATGTGCTATTTTGTCAGTTGAAACTGCTAAATTTGCAGTAAAACAAGCTCCAAATATTGATGATTATGGTAGAAGATATACAAGCTATTAAACAGCGGTTTGAAATTATCGGCAACACTCCTGCATTAAATCGTGCCATTGATATTGCCATACAGGTGGCACCGACAGACCTCTCTGTATTGATTACCGGAGAAAGCGGGGCCGGGAAGGAAATTTTCCCACGCATCATACATGCCTATAGCTCGAGGAAACATGCCTCCTACATTGCAGTCAATTGTGGTGCTATCCCGGAAGGAACTATTGATTCTGAATTGTTTGGGCACGAAAAAGGTTCGTTTACCGGTGCTGTTTCTGACCGTAAAGGCTATTTTGAAGTCACTGACGGTGGGACTATCTTTTTGGATGAAGTCGGTGAATTGCCGTTGCCGACACAGGCACGACTGTTGCGAGTTCTTGAAACCGGAGAATTTATCCGCGTCGGGTCGTCGAAAGTTCAAAAGACAAATGTACGTGTCATTGCTGCTACTAATCTCAATATTCCGCAGGCTGTCAAGAATGGAAAATTCAGAGAAGATTTGTTTTATCGTCTGAATACGATACCTATCACCGTCCCTCCATTGCGAGAACGACAGGAGGATATCCCTTTGTTATTCAGAAAATTTGCTGCTGATTTTGCCGAAAAATACAGAATGCCCGTTGTGCGACTGACAGATGATGCTGTGCAAGCGTTAAAAGCATTCTATTGGCCGGGTAATGTCCGTCAGTTGAAAAATATTGCAGAACAGATATCTATTATTGAACAGGAGCGTTCTGTAGATGCATTAACGTTGCGTAAATATATACCCGAGTCCGATCCGATGCTGCCGACGGTTGCCGGCCATGAACAGGGAGAGGCTAATTTTGCATCAGAGAGAGAGATTCTTTACAAAATTCTCTTTGATATGAAGAAAGATATGAATGATTTAAAACGGTTAGTTTACGATTTGATGCAAAATAATCATCAGCCAGCCGACCCGATAAAAGAAAGCAGCACTGCTTTGGTGTTGCACAACTTGTATAATCCTGCTCCCGGCATTTCGCACAACCATGCGCCTGCGGCATCTACCGTGACGTTGCATCCCAATGATCATATACAAGAATCTGAAGCCATTGTTGAGGAATCTTTTTCTATCGAAGAAAAAGAAAAGGAGCTTATTAAAAAAGCGTTGGATAAAAATCATAACAAGCGTAAGCTGGCAGCTAAAGATTTGGGAATATCAGAACGTACTTTATATAGGAAACTGAAGGAGTATAATTTAGATAATTAAAAGGATTTCTCTATTTTTGCACTCCACAATAATTCATATCAAATGATTAGACATAAATTTATTTTTATACTGATTGCTATTGTATTATGCTGTGCAGCATGCCGTTTTATGGGTGTGACTGTTACATATAATATGACCGGCGGTTCGTTGAATCCGGAAATCAAAACTTTTTCTGTTGATTATTTCCCCAACAAGGCACCGCTTGTGATGCCTACCCTTAGTACTACTTTTACAGAAAAGCTGACAGAATATATCCGCAAAAAGACAGGGTTGTCTCAATCTACTGATAACAATGGAGATATTCGGTTTGAAGGACAAATTACCGAATATTCCCAGCGTCCTATTGATATCACGTCCGATGAAATAGCATCGTCCAACCGTCTGACAATCGGTATTCGTGTGAAATATACGAATACTATAGATGACAAGTACGATTTTTCATCTACGTTCTCCAATTATGCGGACTACTCTACAGATGCTGATTTCAATTCCGTGGAAGGGAGTCTGATTGAGGAGATTCTGGATAAAATCATTGACGATATATACAATAAAGCTATTGTCAATTGGTAATATATGCGACGGGAAAAATTTATTGAATTCATGCGTCACCCGGAAAAAGTGGGGAGTGAGGATTTACAGGAATTAGAAGCTCTTGTAAATGATTATCCTTACTTCCAAGCTGCCCGTATGCTTTATCTGAAGGTGCTATACCTCCAGGCTGGCTCCCGGTTCAGACACGAATTAAAGACCAGTACCGTGCATATTACTGATCACAAGTATTTGCTGCAATATCTGAATCTGCTACCCGGTACGCATCTTCGCAATGTAACGATTTATACTCAAAACGAGTCTTCGGTTGAAACAGAAAAACTGCAAGATGCAGTAGCTGAAGAGTCTATTGCTGCAGACAAAGATGAAGAAAGTATCGTAAGTTTGAATTTTGAAGATATCCGCAACAGGACGACCGGAAAAACCACCCCGTCCGCTCCAAAGAATATACCGGACATCGAGCCTTTATCGCTTGATTTGGAATCAGAAGATTCAGGGGAGGATGACAATTTTGTAATTCCTGAAATCGTCAGCTCTGCCTATTCGTTGACTGATGAGGAGGATTTTTCAAATTCCACCGAACATGTGAGGGCAAAAAGTAGAAACAATATACTAATAGACAATTTTATAGAAAGCAATCCGAGTATGTCCAAAACTTCTGAGACATCTGAGGATATCCGCGACCTTTCAGAAGAGAATCCTTATGTGCAAGATGAACTTTTCACGGAGACTTTGGCTAAAATATATACCAAACAAAAATTATATGAGAAAGCTATAACAACTTATATCAAATTAAGTTTGAAATATCCGGAAAAAAGTGTTTACTTTGCCAATCGAATTGAGAAAATTAAAGAAATCATAAATAATCAAGAGTAATTATGTACACAGCAATTTCTGTTTTAGTATTCATTATCTGTCTTTTATTGATATTGATTGTATTGGTTCAGAACTCCAAAGGCGGAGGTTTGGCATCTTCTTTCGCATCATCCAATCAAATTATGGGTGTTCGTAAAACAACTGATTTTTTGGAAAAAGCGACCTGGACTCTGGCTGGCGCAATGATGGTGTTGTGTGTTTTGGCAGTATTTTTTATCCCGAGAGGTGAAGCTGGTAATCAATCTGCTATTCAAGAACAAATCAACAGTCAACCGGTTCAACAAGCTATCCCGTCTTTCCCTAGTGCAACAACAACTGAGGATGCTCCGGCTGAAAATACAGCTGCTGAGACTCCGGCGCAATAAGAAAGCAAGTGTTTTTTCAATATGTAATGTCAGTATGTCAGTCATACTGACATTTTTTTATTACTTACTGTCATGCTCACAAATCTGATGTTTGAGTGTATTGTGTGGTGCAATGTGTTGTAAGACACTAATTTATATATAAATCTTATCTAAACTTATTCTTTGTGGTCTGTTTTTGGCATGAAATATGATAAGTATAGCAGTGTAAAATTGATAGAAATCAAAAATAATATAAACTAAAAATTAATATCATGACACTGAAAACCGTTCTTAACAAAGTGATTGTTGAGCCTGTTGCAGCAGAGACAGTAACTAAAGGTGGTATCATTATTCCTGATACTGCACAAGAAAAACCTCAAAAAGGAGTAGTTATCGCAGTAGGTAATGGTAAAGCAGATGAGCCGATGGAAGTGAAAGTCGGTGACACTGTATTGTTCGGGAAATATGCAGGTTCAGAGTTGCATATTGATGACAAAAAGTATTTGATAATGAATCAGGGAGATATTCTGGTGATTCTATAATAAGCAATCAAACGACAATTATTTTAAATTAAAAAAATCATGGCAAAAGAGATTAAATTCAATATAGAAGCTCGCGACCTGATGAAGAAAGGTGTTGACGAGTTGGCAAATGCAGTAAAAGTAACCTTGGGACCGAAAGGACGCAATGTAGTGATTGAGAAAAAATTCGGTGCCCCACACATTACTAAAGACGGTGTGAGTGTAGCTAAAGAAATCGAATTGTCTGATCCGTATGCAAATATTGGAGCTCAAATGGTGAAAGAAGTGGCTTCCAAAACAGGTGACGATGCCGGTGACGGTACGACTACTGCAACCATTTTGGCACAGTCTATTATCAATGTAGGTCTGAAGAATGTTACTGCCGGAGCAAATCCGATGGAACTGAAAAGAGGTATTGACAAAGCTGTCGTAGCCGTTGTAAAACACCTGGAAGGCATGAAAGAAGAGGTTGGTAACAACTTTGAAAAAATCCGTCAGGTAGGACGTATTTCTGCTAATGGCGATGAAACTATCGGTAACCTGATTGCTGAGGCAATGGAAGAAGTTGGCATCGAAGGCGTTATCACAGTAGAAGAGGCGAAAGGTACTGAAACAGAGGTTAAGACCGTTGGCGGTATGCAGTTCGATCGCGGATACATTTCTCCGTATTTTGTAACTGATAGCGAAAAGATGGTTTGCGAGTTTGAAAATCCGTATATCCTGCTTTATGACAAGAAGATTTCTTCTATGAAAGAATTGTTGCCTATCCTTGAACCGGTGGCACAGTCTGGACGTGCATTGTTAATCATTGCTGAAGATGTTGAAAGCGAAGCGTTGGCAACATTGGTAGTCAACCGTTTGAGAGGTTCTTTGAAGATTGCAGCAGTTAAGGCTCCGGGATTCGGAGACCGTCGTAAAGAGATGTTGGAAGATATCGCAATTCTGACCGGTGGCGTTGTAACTTCAGAAGACAAGGGTTTGAAACTTGAGAACTTGACTATTGACATGTTGGGTCGTGCAGACAAAGTGACCATCGACAAAGAAAATACGACTATCGTTAAAGGTGCAGGTAAGAAGGAATTCATTCAGGAGAGAATTGATCAGATAAAGAAATTGATCGAAAACTCTACATCTGACTACGATAAGGAGAAACTGAAAGAGCGTTTGGCTAAATTGGCCGGAGGTGTTGCAATTCTGTATGTTGGTGCAGCTTCAGAGGTTGAGATGAAAGAGAAAAAAGACCGTATCGATGATGCATTACATGCAACTCGTGCAGCCAGCGAAGAAGGTATCGTACCGGGTGGTGGTGTAGCTTACATCCGCGCTCAGGCAGCATTGGAAGGTCTGAAGGGTGAAACTGAAGACGAGACTACCGGTATTGAAATCATCAAACGCGCTATCGAAGAGCCGTTGCGTCAGATTGCATGCAATGCCGGTGTTGAAGGAGCTGTGGTTGTAAATAAGGTACGCGAAGGTAAGGGAGATTTCGGTTACAATGCTCGTAAAGATGTATACGAGGATTTGAAAGTGGCTGGAGTTATCGACCCGAAGAAAGTGACTCGTGTTGCTTTGGAAAATGCAGCTTCTATCGCTGGTATGTTCTTGACAACAGAATGTGTATTGGTTGAAGAGAAAAAAGACGAAGCTCCGGCTATGCCTGCAGGAATGGGCGGAGGAATGCCGGGAATGATGTAATATAGCATTCCTTTTAATGATACAGAGGGACAACTTTAAGATAGTTGGTCCCTCTTTTTTTGTATATATCAATATCCATAGGTTGTTTTCTAAAATTTATTAATGTAATTCTTTCGTAACTGCTTGGAGTTTCCTAATTTTACCCTCTGAAATATAAACTAAAATCAATTGTGATGGATTATGGCCTCTTTGAGTTACTAAAGCTTATCGGTTCGTTGGCATTATTCCTGTATGGAATGAAACTTATGAGCGAATCTCTGCAAAAGCTTGCCGGTAATAAAATGCGACAGATTTTAACAGCGATGACCGCAAATCGCTTCACGGGAGTATTAACAGGAGTGTTTATAACAGCTCTTATTCAAAGTTCCTCCGCAACAACCGTTATGGTGGTCAGTTTTGTTAATGCCGGATTACTGGATCTTGTCCGTTCCATTAGTGTTATATTAGGAGCCAATGTCGGTACGACAATTACAAGTTGGCTCGTTGCTGTACTTGGTTTGGGAAAATTCAGCATGAGCGACTTGGCACTTCCCATTGTCGGCTGTACCCTTCCATTATTATTTTCACAAAAACGCTCCCGCAAGAACTGGGGAGAAATGTTTGTCGGATTTGGCTTGTTATTTCTTGCCTTGCGATTCCTACAGGAGGCTATGCCTACCAATCTTCACGATTATCCAGGGGTCGGGGATTTTATTCAAAATATCAGTAATCTTGGATTCCGTTCCTGGATGATATTTTTGCTGATTGGTGCAATCCTGACTACAATATTCCAATCATCATCAGCAACGGTTGCACTAACTCTGGTTATTTGTGCCAAAGGCTGGATAGGTTATGAAGATGCTGCCGCAATGATTATGGGCGAAAATATTGGTACTACAATCACTGCCAATCTTGCAGCGGCAGTTGCCAATGCACAGGCTAAACGGGCAGCGTTAGCTCATTTTATCATTAATGTATTTGGCGTAATTTGGTTGTTTATCATTTTCAGACCTTTTTTGAATTTTATCGGAGAGCTTTCCGTTTCTTTGCACCTTGCCCACTATAATCCTGTTTATTCAAATCCGGAACTTTTAAATTCTACGTTTAGTCCGGAAGAAAGAGCCGGTGTACTGTCGTCCATTCATGCGTCAATGCCTTTGGTGCTGTCATTGTTCAATACGTTGGCTAAAGGTATAAATGTATTGATACTCATTTGGTTTACAAAAATATTAGCAAAAGTTGTCAGTCGCATCATACCCCTTAAACCGGGCGATGATTCTTTTACACTTAAACATATAAAAATCGGTTTGCTGTCGACTCCGGATGCTTCTTTGTTCCAAGCAAAGCAAGAAATTACTCTCTATGCCCAAAACACCCTTACGATGTTTAAACGTATGCTTCAAGCCTTTGAAATGTCAAAAAGCGACTATGAGAAGGAGTTTGATAAATTGCAGATTATGGAAGATGAGAGCGACCAGGTGGAAGTTGATATTGCCGACTATCTGACTAAAGTTTCCGAGTCGCGTTTGACGACGGAAAATTCTCAACGCATCCGTGCGATGTTTAAGATTGTATCTGAAATTGAAAGTGTTGCCGACTCGATACTAAATGTTGCAAAGGCTATTATGCGACGCAATGATCAAGGAGTTGTGTTCCCTGAAGCATTACACAAAAAACTATTCCATATGTTCTCGTTGGTCGAAAATTCCATTGAGGTGATGTGTCAAAATCTGATGTTGGAATACAAAGATGTCAATCCCAAAAAAGCTTACGAAATAGAGCAGTCCATCAACAATTACCGTACGCTTTTAAAGCAGGAACATTTGATTGCCATTGAAGAAAAAAGCTATGACTATTCGACAGGAATCCTCTATACGGATATGTTTGCAGAATGTGAGAAAATCGGAGACTATACGATTAATGTCACAGAAGCAATGAAAGAAATAGGGAATGACAATTAAGTGAATCCATAATATAAATTCTAAACGATAAAACCAACACATGGGATACGGACTATTTGATTTTCTTAAGCTGATAGGCTCTTTAGGAGTTTTTCTCTTTGGTATGAAACTAATGAGTGAAGCTCTGCAAAAGGCTGCCGGCGAACGAATGCGGCGTATTTTGTCTGCCATGACTTCCAACCGGGTGAAAGGCGTCATTACCGGTATTCTGATTACTGCTATTATACAGAGTAGTTCTGCGACAACAGTTATGGTTGTCAGTTTTGTAAATGCCGGATTATTAAACCTGGTAGAGTCTATCGGAGTAATCATGGGAGCAAACGTCGGAACTACGGTAACGGCCTGGTTAATTTCTATTCTTGGTTTCAAGATAAGCATGGCTGAGATATCATTGCCTATGATTGGTCTGTGTCTCCCATTATTATTTTCCAATAAACGCTCTAGAAAGAATTGGGGAGAATTAATCATAGGATTCGGTCTATTATTCATAGGATTAGAGTTTCTAAAGGATTCCATGCCTAATCTAGATGAAAATCCAGAAATGTTCACTTTCTTGCAGGAATATTCTGATATGGGCTATGCCTCTTATATATTGTTCATGCTGATAGGTACAGTTCTGACAATCCTCATACAATCCTCCTCTGCAACAATGGCACTGACGCTTGTCATGTGCGCCAATGGTTGGATTAATTTTGAAATTGCAGCATCTATGGTATTGGGAGAAAATATAGGAACTACCGTAACCGCAAATTTAGCTGCAACGGTTGCTAATTCAACGGCGAAAAGAGCTGCCTTTGCTCACTTCCTGTTTAACGTCTTTGGAGTTATGTGGGTGTTAGCCATCTTTCCCCTATTTTTAAATTGGATAGAGGCATTAAGTGTTTCTATGGGAATAGGAGATCCCTCAACAAGCGTGAAAGCCGTGCCGATGGCTCTGTCATTATTTCACACAGCTTTCAATATTGCCAATGTTTTTATACTGGTATGGTTTACAAAACTGATTGCACGTCTTACTACTAAAATGATTCCGTCCAAGGAAACCGGTAACGATGCGTTTAAATTAAAACACATAAAGATTGGTCTGTTATCCACTCCGGATGCATCACTTTTTCAGGCGAAACAAGAAATTATCCTATATGGGAAAAATACCAAAGATATGTTCCATCAAGTGACAGAATGTCTTGAACTTCCTAACAAGGATTTTGAAAAGAGATTTGACGATTTGGTGAAAATGGAAGATGAAAGCGATAATGTTGAAGTGGAAATTGCAAATTATTTGACAAAGGTTTCTGAATCTAAGATGACTACCGAAAATTCACAGCGCATTAGAGCAATGTTCAAGGTGGTATCGGAAATTGAAAGTATTGCAGATTCATCACTGAATTTGGCAAAGGCGATTAATCGCCGTAATGAGCAGAATGTATCGTTCCCTGAAGAATTGACAAACAAACTGAAACACATGTTTGCCTTAGTGGAAGATACTCTGACCACGATGTGTAATAACCTTAATCAGGAATACAAAGAAGTGACTGCCAAAAAAGCCTATGAATTAGAGCAGGCAATAAATGATTACCGAACCATCTTAAAACAAGAACATTTAATTGCGATTGAAGAAAAACGGTATGATTATCCGACCGGAATACTATATAATGACATGTTCTCCGAATGTGAAAAAATAGGTGATTACGCAATAAATGTAACACAAGCAATCAAAGAAATCGGACATGAGGAATAAGCTTGAAAGCTTATTCTTCGTTTTCATTAATATATACTACTTTTGTAAACAAAAAACATAAAATATCATGGCACAGGAAGATGTATTCAAAAAGTTAGTGGCTCATTGTAAAGAGTATGGTTTTGTATTCCCTTCATCAGATATATATGATGGATTGGGTGCTGTATACGACTATGGGCAGAATGGAGTGGAATTGAAGAATAATATCAAACGATATTGGTGGGAATCAATGGTTCGTCTACACGAGAACATTGTAGGTATAGACTCTGCTATTTTTATGCACCCGACCATCTGGAAAGCTTCCGGCCACGTAGACGCTTTCAATGATCCTTTGATTGATAATAAAGATTCCAAAAAAAGATACCGTGCAGACGTCCTGATTGAGGACCAAATTGCCAAATATGATGAGAAAATCGAGAAAGACGTTGAAAAAGCACGTAAACGCTTCGGTGAAAAATTTGATGAAGAGTTGTTCCGGCAAACCAACCCTCAGATATTGGAGCATGCCCGCAAAAGAGATGCTTTGCACGAACGCATGAGTGTTGCATTAAATGCCAACGACTTGAATGAAGTGCGTCAGATTATTTTGGATGAAAAGATTGTATGTCCCATCTCCGGAACCTGCAATTGGACTGAAGTGCGCCAATTCAATTTAATGTTTGCCACAGAAATGGGCTCAACAGCTGAAGGTGCTAATAAAGTGTATCTGCGCCCTGAAACAGCACAAGGTATTTTTGTAAACTTTTTAAATGTACAGAAGACCGGACGAATGAAAATACCCTTTGGTATTGCACAAATCGGTAAAGCTTTCCGCAATGAAATTGTTGCACGTCAGTTTATTTTCCGCATGCGCGAATTCGAACAAATGGAAATGCAATTTTTTGTACGCCCAGGCTCAGAGCTTGACTGGTTCAAAAAATGGAAAACGACTCGAATGAAATGGCATCAATTGTTAGGCTTCGGTGAAGAGAACTATCGTTTCCACGATCACGAGAAACTGGCCCATTATGCGAATGCAGCGACCGACATCGAATATCGTTTCCCATTCGGATTCAAGGAAGTGGAAGGTATTCACTCTCGCACAGATTTTGACCTGTCGCAGCATCAGAAATTTTCCGGTAAAAAAATTCAATATTTTGATACTGAATTAAACGAATCTTATGTACCGTATGTTATTGAAACTTCCATCGGTGTAGACCGTATGTTCTTACAAATCATGTCTGCTGCCTATTGCGAAGAAGATTTAAGTAAAGATGGTAAAAAAGATTCCCGTGTTGTATTGCGTCTTCCTGCAGCGTTGGCTCCAATCAAAATGGCCATCATGCCACTGGTGAAGAAAGATGGTCTGCCCGAAAAAGCACAGGAAATCATGAATATGCTTAAATTTGATTTCAATTGTCAGTATGATGAAAAAGACTCTATCGGTAAACGCTATCGTCGTCAGGATGCAATTGGTACCCCATATTGCATTACGATTGACCACCAGACATTGGAAGATAATGCAGTAACTATTCGAGACAGAGATACCATGCAGCAAGAGCGTGTTTCAATAGATAGCCTACTGGGTATTTTAAGAGATAAATGTGATTTACGTACTTTGCTGCAACAAATAATATAGGGAAAGTCGCAAAAATGTTTGTGTAGCGGTTTTGGAAAGTGGGGAGGTGTGTCGTAATTGAAGTGAACCCCGAAAGTTAGACAAAAAACTTTCGGGGTTTATTATGCAAAAGAGAAAGAAGCATGGTTATGCGGA
>CAKVCR010000063.1 GCA_934725835.1 uncultured Odoribacter sp. | reverse complement strand
CACTTAATCAAATCAATAAGCTCGTGTGGATTGTAGAGACCATCTATTGGGCTCATAAGATTTCCTTGAAGTACTCGAACCTCTTTGGCTTCGTAAGGAGATTGCAGGAAAAGTAAAGAGAATGTGGAACATGTATAAGGGGGACAAATAGATATGGCAGAGAATAAAATTGTTGCAAATAACGGTTCTTCTATCGTCCTATATACGACAGACGATGGCAACACCCAACTTGAAGTAAAGTTAGAGGAAGATTCCGTTTGGCTTAATAGAGAGCAAATCGCTCAACTTTATGGCAGAGACTACAAGACGATAGCAAAGCATATCAATAATGCATTGAGGGAAGAACTAGAAGGTGAGCCGGTAGTCGCAAAATTTGCGACACCCAAGAAATATGGCAGGAAAGAGGGTTATACCCAAATGCAGAAAATAGATTACTATAATCTTGTAATCAATAAGGAAAATCAATAAATCAGATTTAACGGCAATGATAACAGACGATTTATTATTAGTGCTCAAAAACTTTCAAGGAGTGAGAGAAGAGCAAGGCGAAAACGAAAAACTCAGAAATCTTGCAGTTCAGTTCATGAATGTGGCAGAGAATATTTTACTTGGCGCATGCTTCGAAGTCAATGGAGTCAGGCGGATTTATCCTCTTGAAATAGAATTCTATTACCATGAGGAGGGTGACGATGGGCTTAAAGACCCCGTGATGTATCATACAAATGATCATGAAAACAAGCAACTTGATTATTATCCATTAGGGTCGTTGAACTGTCATGTGTCTGGCATAGATATTACGTTTGAGAACGAGGAAAAACATTATAGGGCATCCATGTTGGTCAGGAAATACAAAGTATGCGATTATGACGGAGGTGAATGGGTGGCAAAGGAAAAGAAAGAGTGCGAAGTACGTTCTACCTATATCTACGAAGACATGTTTATGAACATACCATTATCTGATGGCATTACCATAAACTGGACATCATTCAAGTCTGCTGATTCTCTTGAAAGTATATGTGTAAAACCAAGAATTAATGTTGCCGAATATAAAAAGGACAAAAATGGCAAATATCAAAAAGTTGAGATTCCTAAAGATGAATACAATAAGTTCTCAGATGACAAGAAGAAAGAATACTTTATGTATTCTGGAAAGATACTGAAAAAGTGTAATCGTATGTGGAATTATTCTGTAGTAGATGACAGATTATGAATGATATGCAAGTGTGTGTTTCAGAATGGTTGTGTAGAGATTATCCTGCGGTGTATATGTCGTTGTGCAATGCTTTGGAAAAAAGCAATGTTAAATATCAAACTCTGTATAATACCAAAGAGGTGTGGGTTCGCGACTATATGCCTTTACATCTGGGCAACGGCAGGTACGCAACATTCAATTTCGAGCCAGACTATCTTGACACGGGAAAAGGCAAATACATCACGAAACAAGATATGGTGATCAGAGACCTTGGCATAACAGTGGTTTCACATCTTGACATAACGTTGGATGGCGGCAATGTGGTGAGGTGTGGTGACAAAACCATAATGACAGACAAGGTTATCTCCGAGAATCCGAACATCAGACCGCTGAAACTGATAGACACAATAGAAAAGGTCTTGGAAACTGAGCTTATCTTGATACCCTGGGATATGGAAGAACCATTCGGGCATGCTGATGGAATGATAGCATATATAGGCAACGGGAAATTGCTAATGAATAATTATTGCCAGATGGGAAAGGAGGCTGACTCATTACGCAAACGACTGCACAAGATTCTTGACTGTCATTTTGATGTGCAAGAACTCTCATATGATGGTAGATTAAGAAAAGATTCATGGTGTTATCTCAACTATATCGAAACTCCTAAGACTGTTATAATTCCAGAAATTTCAAAAGACCTAGATTGTAGCAATGACAAGGCTGCGGTGAATGCATTCTCTGGTGTTTTCCCAAATAAGGAAATAATCCAAGTGTATGCAAATCCATTAGTTAAACATGGAGGTGCAATACATTGTATTACATGGGAATTATACAAATGATAAGCTAACAATCACCATGCCCAGGCCGATGCAGAAGCCTGTGCTGCCATCGCATTACAAATACTATAAAATATGAGTTCAATAAACAATTTAAAAGATAGGTTAAAGGACATTGGTGACAAGACAACCATTACCCTATCAAATTATATACAACTGCTGAAAGACACTGGAAGCTTCGTCATCCCAGACTATCAGCGTGGTTATGTTTGGGGACAGAGAAAGAAAAATTCGCAATCTGATTCTGTCTCTTTGTTAATCAATTCACTCAAGAAATCATACAAACATAAAAGTGATATATTCCTTCAAGGAATAACTGTACACGAAAAGAAAGAATCCTTTGATATTGTTCTCGTAGATGGTCAACAAAGAACAACTTTCTTCTACCTTCTACTGAAATATACGGGGTACAAAGATTATGTAAGTATCAAGTATGATATTCGAATAGAATCCAATGTCTTCCTGAATAATATAGAAAAAGAGGACAGTTCCCGCAACGACACAGAAGAATACCAAGATATTTTTTTCTTCAAAAGAACCCTGCGTATATTCGCAAGGGAGTTGAAGGATATTGATAAAGAAGATTTTAGGAAATATATTTTGGAACATGTAAAGTTCTTATTCATTGTCATTCCAGAAGAACAGGCTAAGATAGTTTTCTCTATGATGAATGGCAATAAAGCCAAAATGACGAATGAGGAACTTATTAAAGCAGAATTGTTACGGTGTGCATCCCTTGAGCACAACTTGTTTAGCGAAGCAGAACATATCGCTCTTCGTGGACGATTGTCACGAGAATGGGATTCATGGCTCTATTGGTGGAGTAACCCAAATGTTGAATTGTTTTTTAGAACAGGAGGTAAACAACTGGGTTGGTTGCTCCCTCTTGTTTGCGAGAGCAGTAAAGTGAGTTTTGATGGTTTTAAGGGTAAACTTCTGAAGCCACAGACGATGAAACAGTCCAAGAGCGTGTTCAAGCAAATGAGACTTTTTCAAAAGTTGATAGAAGATGCTTACAACTATTCAATTTCGTATAATTATTTAGGAGTTATCCTTTATATCCGCAATAATGCAGAACAACGATTTGCCTTCCTTAGATGGTATTTTGGAATCAATCAGGATGGTGTCCATTCCAAGTCTATAGCAGAGTTAAAACGCTATTACGACTGGGCAATTATTGGTGTCAATCATGAGGATATAGTCGCAGTAGATGCTGAAAAATATTCGGATGCTCGTAATAGATTTTATGGCGAGCTAAAAAGCAACATGTTGTTTATGCACCATTATGAAACAGCTTATAGGTGGCTTTTACGCCAAAACATTAAGCAGGATAATCTTTATAAAAATAGAAAGTTCGATTTTAATATCGAGAGCAATCGTTCCTTGGAGCATGTATATCCTAAATCAAAAATAGGCCATAAAAATGATCAAGGGGTTGCTTTGAACTGTAATGACGAACCTATTAAGGATGAAAGTTCTATCGTTCTCTGGCGTGAAGAAATGGAATGGTCGTGTAGAGAGAATCATCACATATACGATGGTTCTGAGCACTGCATTGGAAATCTAGTACTTCTCTATAAACGTGATAATTCAAAGTTCAACGATGCTGATTTTCGTAAGAAGAATCAGTATTTTTTTACTGACCAGGATGATGAATCGTTCAAAAGTCGTCACTTGATTCACACAACAATGGCCTTTTCTGATGTAAATTGGGTAGATAAAACCTCTGGTAAACCATGGAACAAAGAACAAGTCCCAAAGCGTAAATATGCAGAAAGCAAAGAATTTGAGAACGAATATCCTGAAATTTATAATCAAACAAATTAATTTATGGCTCAGTTAATAAGTGGTAAGGTATATTCACTTTGTGAAATATTTTGCGGTGAGAATGATAAAATAATTATTCCTGATTTGCAGCGTGACTATTGCTGGGGAAATCCAATTTCAAATAATTCAGAGGACTCACTTGCAAGTTCCTTTATTGATAGTATTCTGAGACTTGAAAAGTCGCAGGAAATAACGATGGGGTTGATTTATGGGTATTATGATAAGGAGTTGACTCCATATCATTTACAACTTTGTGATGGGCAACAACGTCTCACAACATTGTTCCTGATTATTGGCGTAATTAATAGAATGTTGCCGGGAAATGAATACAGAGATTTGCTCATTTCCGATTTTGAATTGAATGAAGATGACAAAGAGCCACATCTCCTCTATGGAATTAGAGAAAGTTCCTTGTACTTTCTTAGTGATCTTACTGTGCACTATTTCCTTAAAGACAGCTTGTCTGTTGAAGAATTGGGAAAACAACCATGGTTCCTCAGATCTTATGACGATGACCCGACAATAGGTAGCATCATACGAGCCTTGAAAACTATAGAATGTAAGCTCAAAGGCTATAAGGAATTAGAATTACTTGGCGATTTCCTCATACATAAGCTCAAGTTCCTTTTTTATGATATGGGAAATAGGCAGAATGGGGAAGAAACTTTTGTAGTCATCAATACAACAGGAGAGCCATTGACAGCCAATCAAAATTTAAAGCCACAGATAATGATGGCCAATCCATCATACAGCAGGTGTTCAAGCGAAAATCACACTATTGTATTCGATGCTGCACATGATTGGGAAATTATGGAAACATGGTTTTGGAAGCACAGAAGGAAAAATGAATATGACACATCTACAGAAGGAATGCTCGCATTTCTTCATTGTGTTCGTATTTTGGAAAGTAGAGACGAGTCATCGTGGCATAAAAACTATGAGATATCAAATGACAAGTTCCCATTGTCCATACCAATGAATACAATTTGGAGGTGGTTCTGCGCATACAAACGTATGTATGAAACTGATTATAATTGTTTGTTTACTCCTAAAGTAGTCTATCCTGAGTCTCAATCACATTATACCCAAAAAGAATTATATGCAATTCTTCCCACTATGGTGTATTGTGCAAAATACCCTGATGCATCCGAAAATAATATTCAAAGGGTATTTCATATTCTATGTAATATGGCAAGATATAGAAATGTGTATAGGTCGTCACAAAATGAGGCAATGAATGTTCCTGCATATAGAATGTGTGAACTTATAAAATCACTTCCTGGAGAAGATATTCTTGGATTACTAGAACTTTCAAAATTCGATATAGAAGAAGAAAAATCCAAACTGACTTTTATCCAAACTACTGCTGTAGATGAAGAACAAAGGGGACTGATAGAAGTGTTATTTGCCGAAGCTGAAGACTTCAATATATATGATGGCCAAATACAGACTCTTGTTACATGGAGTAATGGCAGCTACAACCGCTTATCAGAACTCTTCAATACTATAAAGAAGTTGTGGATAAATGTAGCAAGTAGAAACAAACTCCGACAAGCTTTACTCGCATACGGTATAGATGGATATCCTATGTCTACAGGAACGGCAAACCGTACTTTGTGTTCAAAGACCGAATGGCGTACACTGTTCGAACAAGAAGGAGAGAGGATACAATCATTCATACAATCTTTCATAGAGGAGCGCAGTTTGGATTCAATTATTGAGAACAATATCGATAGGAATTCTCTGTATAGTCCTTTAATCCAGAATATTGACTATCTAAATTTTGCACAAGACCATAAGATTAGAGTCCATGCTCAAAATGTGATAGAAGTGATGGCTAAAACAAGGGCTAGTGGAAACTATAAGTTGTTACATAATGGTGAAGTTTTTGAAAAGAATTTGGTAAATTTGAACTCATGGTGCGGATTAAGTATTTGGTCAAATGGCAATGTTTCAGTTTTTTATACTATAAGTTTTAAATACAATATTACCGTAGATATGAATATCGAAAACGATGGGTATAGAATAATAGCATGGTTGGATCGGTCTCCTAAAAAGCAATCTGTAAGACTGGACATCCTGAAAGACTTGGGCTTTGATTGTATTGAAGAGGTATGGTCACTGCCAATAATTGCTTCCTCAAAAGAAGCAAAGGAAAAGCTCTTATATATAACCAATAAGTTAGACGAAAAAATGATGAACTTTTGACGATTTAGATATTCAACACCTCTTTGTAGTGGTACTGCCGACATCAAAGTCCTATATGTGGAGCCATGCAAGGAAAAGAAATCTTTGCTTGCTCTCTTAGGTCAATTCATACTCAAGGGCGTGGAGAGGTCCGGCTCATTCATGCGAAAGAACCTGCTCCAGCTTTTGGGGAAGACTTTGATAAATGCTCTGTACTATATGACAGCCTAGAGATGCAGTCAGCTATATGGAAGACCTTATTGGTAGGTATGGTATACTACATCATGAGAAAAACTCTATCATTTACTTCGTAACTGGACATAGTTGAGATAATCCGCCTATGCTCAATCCTAGAGAGAATGAACTTTTAAAGGCTCTTGTTGACAAAATTATTACTACTACGAAAAGAAAGAAAATTGTATCAGCAGATTATCAATTATATAAATAAGACGGATATTAGCAAAGTAGAAATTCCCTATGTGTTGTTATCAATACTAAAATTAAGAATTAACTTTGTATCAAGAAAAAGAAAAGCAATATGTATTTTACAGGCATAATCATTGCAGTGATGACCTTCCTTACAATAGGTATCTGGCATCCTATCGTCATTAAGACTGAATATTATTGGGGTACTCGCCCTTGGATTTTATACCTTGTTGTAGGAGTATGTTGTTGTTGTGCAGCGCTTTTTGTTGCTAATGTTTATTTGTCATCATTCCTCGGTGTGTTCGGAGCTTCCGCTCTATGGGGCATTGGAGAACTTTTTGAGCAGAAAAAGCGAGTTGAAAAAGGATGGTTTCCGAAAAATCCTAAACGTAAGGATAATTCAAGCTACTAAGGAGTGACTTCCGGAGAAAGTTTTGCATATTTGTTGATGTTTTTTACCTCAATGTAAATATCAAGCAGTCTGATAATCTTGTTGGCAGCGTTGTGCAACTCGTTTTTGGACGTTGTACCCGACAACCGGACGTTATTGGACTCTCCCGATGCGGTGAAAGAAATTCTGGTATCGGCTTATCCCCAGGCTCATTATTATCATATATGTGAGGTGATGAGCGATAATGCGCAGGAGAGAAAGGTGAGTAGCACGCATAGCCGTTTTAGTTCATGATGTTTAAATTCAACAGATTATGGCTCTTTGGGAAATTTTAGTAAAGAATAGCGGCAATGTCGCTTGTAGGAACTTTGGATAATAGACAATGGAGTGTTTTGTAGATTTTAAAAGAAAAATTTATATTTGCGTATTCAACAAGGGTTAATTTACATGGATATGGATGAAATCTTCGAGGCTATAAAGCGGAGGGAGCATTGTGTCTTTAAGCAACTTTTTGAAACTTATTTCAAGAAGATAACGCTTTTTGCTGAATATTTTCTTCTGGATAGGGATGAGGCGGAGGATATCGCGCAGGAGATTTTCGTGGATTTGTGGAATAATGCACCAACGCTTCCGGAAATTGCAAATTTGAAGTCCTATCTTTTCGTGCAAGTCCGGAATAAATGTTTGAATCGGTTGAAGCATCTTCACGTGGAAGACCATTATAAGCAATGGTTAGCAGAAGCACAAGCATATGCGGAGATTCCGGAGGTGGAGATTGATCCGGAATTATTGCAGCGGGTGTATGAGGTGATCGAGGAGTTGCCCGATCAATCCCGCCTTATTTTTAAAAGTTGTGTGTTGGAAGGGAAAAAGTATAAGGACGTAGCGGAAGAAATGGGAATTTCAGTCAACACGGTGAATACCCAGATGAAAAGAGCGTATAAATATATTCGAACCCGTTTGGGAGTTTCTTTTTTGATTATTCTTGCTGTTGTATAGATTTGATAATCAGTTATTTTATAAAAAAAACAAAAATTCTTTGGATTTTTGTCACTGTGTATTTCCTTGAAGTTGTCTTATATATGATTACAGCAAATAAATACTATGCAAAAAATAGATTGGTATATATTGAAGCGATCGATAAAAGGCGATTTGACGGATGAGGAAAAGCAGACTCTATGTGTTTGGCTGAATGAATCGGAGGAGAATAGAGGCTATTATCGAAAAATGCAGAGTTTCTTTGCCTACGGAGAGAAGGACAAAGAGATTGATGTTTTGAAGAATTTTAGGCAATTTGAGCGGAAAACATATGGTAAACGGAGACGTTTGATTTTTGGCGTATTAAAATATGCTGCTGTGCTGGTTGTGTTGGTTGGGTGTGTTGTCCTGTGGCGAGGATTGGGTACTGATTCCCAGAAAATGAGTATGAGACAATTCTCTTTAGCACCGGGTATGGAGAAAGCTATATTATACACGGGGACGGGAGAGCGGATTGTGCTGGAAGCACAAGTGAGTAGAAATATAGTGGTTGCCGATAGTTTCCGAGTACAGCAAGATAGCAACGTGTTGAATTATGCAGCAATGAATGCAGAAGGAAAGGTCATCAACGAAATGCACGTGATGCGAGTGCCCCGGGGAGGAGAGTTCTCCATGAAGTTGAGTGACGGTACGATGGTGTACCTTAACGCAGAAACCGACTTGCGTTATCCCGTGCAGTTTAACGATGATGAAAGACGTGTAGTTCTCTCGGGCGAGGCGTATTTCGACGTGAAGAAGTCGGGTAAACCGTTTGTCGTAGAAGTAAACGGATTCGAAGTAAGGGTATTGGGTACTCGTTTTAATGTGCATGCTTACAAGGGAGAAACTCGTTTTGAAACGACCTTGGAGCAGGGAAGCGTGAAAGTAAAGACCAAAGATCATTTTTTGCTTCTGGAACCAGGAGAACAAGCAGTGTTGACCGACGAGGGTAGATTAAGCAAGCAGAAAGTAGATGTCCATCGCTATACGGCATGGAAGGATGGTTTTTTTGTCTTTGATGATGAGCGGCTGGAAGACGTGATGAACACGGTAGCTCGGTGGTATGATATAAAAATGTTTTATCAGAACCAGGACGTGAAAGATATTCGAATAAATGGAAATATTAGCAGGTACAGGGATTTTTCCGTATTATTGGAGAAAATAGAAAAATTGAATGTAGCACAATTTGAAATAAAAGAGGATACAATCATAGTGAAAAGTAAATAATAAGAGGAAGAGAGGTGTCCCCACTCTCCCCGTCCCTGATTACAAAATTAGTCTTATTCAAACATTACAAGTTATGACAAAGAAATGGAAAAGTGATTTTCTCTACCCGAGAAAGTATACTCAAATTATGCGATTTATGAAAATTTATGCATTGCTGATAGTGGTGGGTATGCTTCACGCATATGGAAGTGTACATTCACAGAATCTGGTACTTAAGGTGAAAGATGTTTCGTTAAAGGAGGTTTTTAAAGAGATCGAGAAAAGCTCGGAGTATCGCTTCTTGTTTAAATCGGACGATGTGGCGAATGTCAAGGGATTGACGTTGTCTGTCTCTATGGATGACATTGACGAGGTATTGGCATTGTGCCTGAAAGGGACGAAGTTGGTGTACGAGAAAGATGGTTCTTTAATCATAGTAAAGCGAGGAACAGACGAGGAGAAACCTCAAAAAAGGCTGATAAAAGGAAAGATATTGGATGAAAGTGGGGCAACTCTACCCTGGGCAACGGTCGTGTTGAAAGGTACGGCTTTGGGGGTAGTGGCTAACGTGAATGGTGAGTTTGTTCTTGAGATTCCTTACCGGGATTCCGTCGTGTTGTTGATTACTTTCGTGGGGTACAAGATGCAAGAGGTCGCTTTAGGTAAAGAGGATAATAAGGCGTTGCTTATCCGTTTGAAACCGGATGTGACGGAAATCGAGGAAGTAGTGGTCACGGGATATGGGAAAGTGAATAAGCGATTGTCCGCCAGTGCGACCACTACTGTAAAGATGGATGACATCCGTATTCCGAACGTGGCTTCGGTCGATGCAATGCTGCAGGGACGTGTGCCGGGATTGATGGTGATGACAAGTTCCGGTAGTCCGAACGCAACGCCTCGCATGAGGGTTCGAGGTTCTTCCACTATTCATGGGAATGCTGCCCCGGTATGGGTGGTCGACGGAATTATCCAGGAAGATCCGGTAGAGTTGTCTAACGACGAGATTAATAACGTGATTGCCGGTACGGATGCCACGTTGCGGGGACAATTGAACGATAACGCTAGTTTCAGTTTGCTGGGAAACGCTATTTCCGGTTTGAACCCGAGCGATATAGAAACGATGACATTTTTGAAGGATGCTTCCGCCACGGCTATTTACGGAACACGTGCGGCGAACGGGGTGATCGTGGTTACAACTAAGAAAGGACGGGTAGGTAAGCCTTCGGTTAATTTTTCTTCTTCTTTTGGATTCACTGCTCGCCCGAGATACGGAGATTATAAATTGATGAATTCCAAAGAGCGGGTCGGAGTTTCCCGGGAAGTGGCGGAGAATGGCTATCTGTATTCAGTAATGCCTTTTTCTACCGGTTACGAGGGTGCGTTGTTTGACTACTATGACGGAAAGATCAGTAAAAGTGAATTTGATGCACGTGTGGCTTCACTGGAAACGATGAACACGGACTGGTTTAAAATCTTGTTTCGGAATGCTTTCAATCAGGATTACGCTTTAAGTGTATCCGGAGGAACGGAAAACACCCGTTATTATCTTTCTGTCGGTTTTAATGATAGCAAGGGAAGTACCAATGGAGACGATTTGCGACGGTATAACGTGAACACGAATATCAATACTAAAATTGGTCGTTTCGTGGATGTCGAGGGAAAGTTGAGCTTTTCGGATCGGAAATCGGATGGTTTTTATATGGTGAATCCTTTGGATTACGCTTTGAAAGCCTCCCGGGCGATTAGTAAAGACGAGTTTTACACGACTCAGTTGACAACGGTAGCGGGACTATCATCCAATTTCCCATTGACCTATAATATTCTGAACGAAATCAAGCATACAGGCAACGAGGCAAAGGTTCGCCAAACGAATGCGAGCGTGGGTATCAATGCCAAGATTTTACCCGAGTTGACTTTGAATACACTTTTCGGGGTGACTTATGCCAATACCTTGAACTCGAAGTGGGCGGGTGAACGTTCAAATTATATTACTCAGATTCGAGGATATGATTACGGGAGTGTGAAGTCGAATAGCGCAGAGGAAAAGGCTTCCCGCTTGCCAAAGGGTGGTATTTTGATTTACGATAACAAGAATAACACGACATTCACGGCTCGGGCTTCCATGAATTATAACAAAGTATTTCTCGAGAAACACGTGATTAATGCCATGTTGGGGTACGAGATTCGTTCTATCAAGTATGACGGTTTCAACACGACGGAATGGGGCTATTTCCCGGATCGGGGGTTGGGTATCAGTTATGAGTACGATACGGGGACTTCCGGAAGTACATCATTAACCGGTAATTCTTCACTGGAAAAACACACGTCGAAGTTGACGAATACAGTATCCAATACGATGTCGGGGTATGCGACTTTGGTGTATGCTTTCAAGAATCGCTACGTGCTGAATGCCAATATCCGTATGGATGCTTCTAATCGTTTCGGGCAATACACGAACAGCAAGGCTCTGCCCGTGTGGAGTTTGGCGGGACGTTGGAGCATATCGGAGGAATCCTGGTTTCGGCAGTTGGGCGAACAGGCGGAATTGAGTTTGCGAGCTTCTTTCGGTCGTCAGGGAAACGTGCCGTCTTCTGTGGGACCGAATTTGGTGGTAAAGTACCCGCAGACGGTAATCAATCGTTGGTCTGGAGAGTATGTGTTGAATATTAGTCGTTTGCCTTACCCGAATCTGCGTTGGGAGAAAACAAGCACAATCAACTTGGGATTGGATTTCTCTTTCTTGAATGGACGTATCAGTGGTACGGTGGATTATTATAACAAGAAAGGAAACGATATTATATTTAACGTGAGTTCGATGAATTATAACCGTCTATAAAATTGGTGATTAGCGAAAATTGTTGTATCTTTATAGTGTTGAA
>CAKVCR010000062.1 GCA_934725835.1 uncultured Odoribacter sp. | reverse complement strand
GAGCGGAAAACGGGACTCAAACCCGCGACCCCCAGCTTGGAAGGCTAGTGCTCTATCGACTGAGCTATTTCCGCAATTTAGTGAGTGGGCAGTGATGGATTCGAACCACCGAAGGCTACGCCAGCTGAGTTACAGTCAGCCCCATTTGGCCACTCTGGTAACTGCCCATGCTCTAAAGAACTATTCTTTTTTCTCTTTTGCGATTGCAAAGGTATGATTTTTTACAATAGCGACAAAAGAAAATAGCTGTTTTTTATGAAAATATTTTAATCCCCATTGTAAATCAGCTCAATAATCTCTGTTGTACTGTCGGTGTCATTATATCGGATGACTATTTTTGTAGGTTTTTCGATTTTTGAAAGGATGGATTGTAGACGAAAAGATACAACACCTAGCATAGTTTTGTTGCGCTCATCATCAAAGTCTTTATGACGGAATTCAAATTCCAATTGTCCGTTTGCTGTTGTGCGTTGTAATAAATTTACCATATGGCGTTTTGAATTTCCTACAAATGCAAATTCGAAATTTAGGAAGCCGTGAGCAATCCATACGTTTGTTAGTGTTACCGGGGCATGTCCTACGCTATCAATTGTGTTTGGCAGGTAAGGTAAAATATTTTTGGTGAGAATGGTATCTAACTTAATGAAATCCACTTCGTAATACGAAGGATGTTCATTTACGATAGTAAAAATGGATTGCACTCTGGTGCTGTCGCGAAATTGCTCTAATTGTGTAAAACCTTCTCGTGGTATAATTATTTGTCCGTCATCTAAAATAACGGAATATTGTGAGCCGTTTTCACATCTTATCATACCATATCCTTCATAAATATCCTTCTTGTCATTATTGCAGGCGTTGAAGATAATTATTCCAAGGGTGAATAAAACGATATGGATAAAAATAAAACTGCGTCGGTTTTTCATTTTTATTACTTGTTTTTATTAATCAAGATGCAATTATACAAAAAAAGTTGCGTTGCCGGTAAATATATTTAATATGATTTTTTGCGTAGAGAGAATATGAATTCTAGGCCGCCGTCTTTTCTGTTCTTTGCGGAAATCTGTCCTTTGTGAAAAAGAATGGCATTTTTTACAATGGATAATCCTAAGCCGGAACCTCCGTTCTTTCGGCTTCGTCCAGGGTTTACCCGATAGAAACGGTCGAAAATCCGCGTGAGATGTTCTTCTTCTATACTGCGTCCTGTGTCATAGTATGAGAAATAGTAATAATCATTGTCTTCTGTATAGGTTTCTATATGAATCGTTACATTATCTCCGGCATAACTGATTGTGTTGTCAATGAGATTACGGAAAATGGAATAGAGCAATGTGCGGTTGCCTTCTATTACCACTTTTGATGATACGCAGTTTTCTGTCATTATTCCGGCATTTTTTAAAGGCATCTCCAAGTCGGAGGCTACCTCATTGATGGTGTCATGAATATTGATAATTTCTTTTGTAAACAATTCCGATGCTTCTTCTGTTTTGGTGATAAGTGCAACATCTCGGATGAGGTCGGAAAGACGTAACACTTGTGTGTAGGCTCGCTCTAAAAAGAACTTTTGCTTGTCGGGTGCCAGGTTGTTTTGTTCTAAAATGGTTTCAATATAACCTCTAATGCTGCTGACAGGTGTTTTCAATTCATGTGCGATATTGTTTGTCATCTCTTGTTTTAATAAGCGGTTCTTTTCAGTTGAAGAGATGTTGTTGAGTAATACTTCATAGCTGTTGTCATTGAATATTAGTAACTTTACAGCGAAATGCTTGCCATTTTTACTGATTTTACCTTGCCAGATAGGGATACTGTTGCTCTGAGGATTGACGGGAGTGTTATTCTCTAAAAATATTTTCAATTCTTTGAATTCTGAAAGGGAGAATATTGAATCAACATCAAAAATGGGCTCGTTGCTGATTGTATTCAGATATTGGATAAAGTGTGTATTGGCATATATCTTTTTATGGTCTGCCGTGAAGATACAGATACCTTCGTCTGAATGGTGGAAGTGTCGTATTATTTTTTCCTTCTCCATTTTTAGTTGATTTTTACTCTCTTCCAGCATTTTGTAGTTGGCTATAATTTTATTCCCTATTTCTCCCAACTCTGTTTCCGGAAACTTTATTTGGTCGTAATCCGGTGCATGTTTTTCTGCTGATTGTATAAAATCATTCAGACCGCTGACCGCTTTCCCGAATCTGTCTGCGAGGTATAGTAAAGAAATCAGAGCTGAGAAAAAAAGCAATAGGATAAAATAAGTGAAAACATCATCGGCCTTTAGAATATTTTGTACACTGCTGTCATATGGCATGGCAACGCGAACAAAATAGGGAGAGAAAAAGTGGGCATAGTAGAAATAATTGACACCGGTGGTTGCTGATTGGCGGATATTTGAACCGCTGCCATTATGGAGTGATTTGGCAATTTCCGGTCTATCCAGGTGATTGCCAACTTCGTGTATTCCGTCTACATCATTGTCAAATAATACATTACCATTACGATTAATGATAGTGACACGTAATTCTTTCGGCAAGAGGGGAAGTATGTGGCGAACGGAGTCGATATGCCCATTGACTAATAGTTGATTGTTCTGGATATATTCAGATATAACCTTAGAATAGGCTTCCATGCCTGTTTTGAAACTGTCTGCTTTGTATGTTTTTTCTCTATTTTGTTGTACGGCGACAATAATGATGGTAAAGATTGTGAATACCAGCAGAAAATAGAGGAATATCTTTTTTTTATAGGTCAGATGCATAATGAAATAGTTTTAGCTTTCCAAACAATAACCGTATCCCGAACGGTTGGCAATATGCTTGCCGAAATCTCCTAGTTTTTTGCGAAGACGGGTAATGTGTACATCCACGGTACGTTCAAGCACATATCCGTCATCTTGCCATACCCTGCTGAGGATATCTTCTCGCGAAAAAATGCGGTTAGGAGCTTTGGCTAGCATGGTAAGAATTTCGAATTCTTTTTTTGTCAGGAGAATAGTTTTCTCTTTTACAAATATGTTTTTACCATTAAGGTCAATCGTGAGGTCGCCGATTTCGATAGTGTCTTTTTGTTCTGATAGCTCTTGATTACCTGCTCGCTTGAGGACCGCTTTGACTCGGGCTGTTACTTCTTTAATTGAAAAAGGTTTGGAAATATAATCGTCACCACCGATACTGAATCCGGTCAGCATATCATTTTCTGTGTCTTTAGCCGTGAGAAAGATAATCGGAATATTACGATGAAGTTCTTTTCTGACTTTCTCTGCCATCTTGAAACCGGACATGCCTTCCATCATGACATCCAATAGTATCAGTCCATGATCGTCTCGTAGAATTTTTAAAGCTTCCTCTGCCGAATTGGCAATGTCCACTGTAAAACCTTCACTTTCCAGATTGAATTGGAGGATTTCACATAAATCCTCTTCATCGTCTACTACCAAGATTTTATTTTTATCCATGGTTTTGAATTTTAATAGGTCTTTTTTTTACAGCATATACAAATTTGTTATCCCTCACTGCCTGCTTCTAGAATTTCTTCTTTATTTGGATTGTTCCAGTGTTTGATATTTTTCCCCTCAACCAGATAAATGGCGGCTTCTGCTATGTTGGTGGCATTATCGCCAATGCGTTCCATGTTGTACGATATTCCATTCACAGAAAGAATGTCCGTCATGTTTTGACCTGTCAGTGTTCTTCCCGAAAATTGCGAGCACAGACTATCACAGATGTCGTGATGTAGTTGATCTACTTCATTGTCCATTTCGATGGTTTCTCTTGCTAGTTGTATATCAGCACATGTGAAAGCAAATATAGCATTTTGTGTCATATTTCCGGCCAAAGTGAGCATTTTAAAAAAAATCGGTTTATAGACCAGGAAAATTTCATCTTTCAAATCTGTTTTCTGTATGAATTGTGCAATGTTAAGCATTAAATCCCCAATCCGTTCCAGATAGGCTGTCATGTCATAATAGGAGATAATCATCCTCAGATTTGTGGCTCGAGGACTGTAGAGCACAATGGTGTTGATTACTTCATTTCTGATTTTTACTTCCAGACTGTCGATAATATGCTCGTCATTACTGATTTCGGCGTATAATATATCATTGTCATTGTCTTCAAATAATTGTTGTATGTTTCCTTGCTGCCGAAGAACGACTTTGGCCAGTACTTGGAAATCTGCGGTAATTCTGCTGAGCATTTTTTCTTGTAATCCATTCATGATATGTTCTTTTTTTGTAATTAATATTGAAGCTATCCGAATTGTCCTGTCAAGTATTTTTCTGTACGTTTGTCTTTTGGGGTTGTAAACATGGTTTGTGTCTTGTCGTATTCTATCAATTCTCCTAAATACATAAACATGGAGTTGTCAGATATACGTGCCGCTTGTGACATGTTGTGGGTGACAATGATAATTGTGAACTCTTTCTTTAGTTCAAGCAATAGTTCTTCAATGCGATTTGTAGCAATGGGATCTAAGGCAGATGTTGGTTCATCCATTAGCAGCACTTCCGGTTTTAGCGCCAAGGCTCTGGCTATGCATAATCGTTGTTGCTGTCCTCCGGATAGGAATGTCCCTCTTTTATAGAGAGCGTCCTTGACTTCATTCCAAAGGCCGACATTGGTCAGGCAAGTTTCAACAATCTCATCTTTTTCTTTCTTTGCTAAGCGGATGCCATTTAATTTGTAGCCGGCAATAACATTGTCGTAGATACTCATTGTAGGGAATGGATTGGGGCGTTGGAATACCATCCCTGCCATTCGTCGGACCTCCATAGGATTCATTTCTAAAATATTACGGTTATCCAATAGGATTTCTCCTGTGATTTGAATATTTGGATATAGTTCATGCATACGGTTGATTGCTCTGAGTAAAGTACTTTTGCCGCATCCGGATGGTCCCATAATGGCTGTGATGTTGTTTTTTTCAATTTTTGCATTTACTCCGTTGACCGCATTTTTCCCCGGAGAGTAAGAGATGCATACATCCTTAAGTTGTAATATTGAATTTTCTATCATAGTTCAGATGGTAAAGTCTGGCATTTGTTATTTCTGTTTATTCGATTCTCCATTTTTTAGAGATGTTTTTGGCGATGATGTTTAAGACTAGAATCAGCATGAGCAAAAACAGCGATGAACTCCATATCATATCAATCAGATTGGGGTCGTTATAGAATTCCCAGATAAGCAATGGAACTGCACTCGTCGGATGGGTGATATCCCAATTAATGACTGTGCTACCCAGTGCTGTAAGCATTAGTGGTGCTGTTTCGCCCATTACTCGGGAAATTGCCAGTAGGATGCCGGTAAAGAGCCCTCCGAATGCAGCGGGTACTAATATTTTTAGCACAACGCCTGTATAGGAGGCTCCTAAGGCAAGGCCGGCTTCTTTTAAACTGCCGGGGAGCATTTTCAGCGTTTCTTCTGTAGACCGTATAATTAAGGGCAACATCATAATTGCCAACGCAATACTACCCGCCAATGCAGAATAGCTCCCTAGTGGCTTTACGACCCATGCATAGGCGATGATACCGATGACGATAGAGGGAGTCCCTTGCAGTAAATCAGTCAGGAAACGAGCAATGTGAGAGAATATTGCTTTAGGCTTTTCTGACAAATAAATACCTCCCATAATACCGATAGGAATCGCAATGATGGCTGCGATAGTCACCATAAGTATAGTTCCCGTAATACCATTGGCAATACCTCCTGGAATAAGTTCTCCCGTGCTTTTGGCCAGCATGGCATCTAAGGTGCTGGGAGCAGTCTCTGAAAAGAAACTGAGATTGATTTGTCTGTATCCTTTTTTGACAACTTCCCAAATGATTACAATCAAGGGAATGGCTGTCATTGAAGATAATATGCATACCATCCAAAAGAAGAGTCTGTCTTTTAATATTCTGTTATTCATACTTTAACTCAGTTTTTTCATAATCATCTTACCAATAAAGTTTATGACGGCTGTAATCAGAAATAGTAACAGACCGATGGCAATGAGAGAACTTAATTTCAAACCGTCTGCCTCGCCAAATTGGTTGGCAATAACACTTGCCATTGTGTTACCTGTTGCCGTTAGAGAGGTAGGTAGATTATTGGTATTGCCTATTAGCATCGTTACTGCCATAGTCTCGCCTAAGGCACGACCCAGCGCTAATATGTAACTGGCGAATATTCCGGAACAGGAAACGGGAAAAATGACACTGCGCACAACGTCTGATCGGGTGCCGCCTAAGCTATAGGCTCCTTCTTTTAGCTCTTTAGGAACCATGGAAATGAATTCAGAACTCAAAGAGGCTGCATAAGGGATAATCATTATGGCCAATACAATTGCAGAGGTTAAAATACCGAATCCCTGTTCAGATAGATTCATGTCCATCAAGATGGGACGCAAGGTGTAGAATCCCCATAGACCATAAACAATGGAGGGAATTCCTGCTAAAAGATCAATGACTGCGCCAATTAGGATAGCTGCACGAGTCCCATGGAAATACTCTCCTGTAAATAAAGCTACCGGTAAAGAAAACGGAATACAGATGAGCAAAGCCAAAAAGGATGTCATGATGGTTCCGACGATGAATGCCAGTGCTCCATAATGTTCGTTGCCTGCTGTCGGATTCCATTCGGGAGAACTCACAAAGTTGAAGAAACCAAAGGTCTCAAAGGCTGGCATGGCACCATTGACAAGTGAATACACCATTCCTCCACATATCAATAATATGAGTAGCGCACAAAGGAATAATAGCCGTTTGAAGATAAAATCACGCATGACAATAGGTGCTTAAAGCAATATAAAGTAGTTTTATTTCAAGATAGGTTCTCCTTTGTAAGTGATACTTCTTAGCAGATTTTTAGCACTTGCCACTGCAGAAGCTGGTAGTGGTGAATAATGGACATGTGTTGTCAGTTCTTGTGCCTGCGGATTTATCATCCAATCCAATAATTGAATAGTAGCTTCGGCTTGTTTTGCTGTGCGTTCTCCATATGCTTGCTCTTTGTAGAGAATAAGCCAGGTGAAGCAACTGATTGGATAAGCATCTGCTGCTTTAGAATTGGTTACCATTGTTCGAGTGTCTGCAGGAATTTCGTTGGCAGCCGCAGAAATACTTTGCGTTGATGGAGTGATAAAATTACCACTGAGGTTTTGTAGTTTTGCTGTCGGAATATTCAAAGCAAATGCATATTCAGAACCAATGTAGCCGATGGCTCCTGGAGTCTGACTGATTGTTCCTGCGACTCCGGGATTCCCTTTGGCAGCTAAACCGGCCGGCCATTTTAAAGATTTACCAGTGCCGACTTTATCGCTCCATTCTGCACTTACTTTTGTCAGATAGTCGCTGAATACGAATGTTGTACCACTACCGTCAGAACGGTATACAGGATTGATAGCTTTATCTGGAAGAACTACTCCTTCATTTACTGTCTGTAGACGATTGTCATTCCAGCGGGTGATTTTGCCTAAGAAAATATCGGCAACGATATCCGGAGTCAATTTTAATTCCTTCACTTCAGGTAGATTATAGGCTAATACGACAGCTCCCATACAGGTCGGTATATGTACTACTTCAGCAGGCATCTCTGTCAATTCAGTATCGCTTAAGTAAGCATCGCTACCACCGAAATCTACAATTTTGTCTTTTAGACTGCGGATACCGCCGCCGCTGCCGATGCCTCCGTAAGTGATGGATACCCCTGTGGAATCTTTGTAGTTTTTAAAAGCCAGATTATAATAGGGAAGAGGGAATGTTGCTCCGGCTGCGGTGAGGGTTATGTTGCTTGTGACTTGTGTGTTTTTCTTTTTTGAATTTCCACAAGCAGCGAGGCTGATTGCCAATACTAAAATTAATAATTTCTTCATCTTCATTTGCATTATAATTTCACACTGCAATATTACAGACCACTTGTTATTTGGTTGTTACAGAAATATTACAAAAATGTTACGTCTAATATCCGTGTGTTTCAGCGTGAAAAATGATTACATTTGCCCGCTTTAATACAAATATGATTATGGATGCAAAGAAGAGAGAAAAGATTTTTATGCGGGAATTTTTCCGGAAGACCGGCAAAGCAATTTATGATTATAACCTGATAGAACCGGGAGACCGGATTTTGGTAGGAGTTTCCGGGGGGAAAGACTCTTTAGCTTTATTGGAAGTATTAGCTCTTCGTGCACGTGATCCTAAACAGGATTATTCGGTAGTGGCAGCACATATTGCAGTGGAGAATGTGGCTTATGAAGTCGATGCCGAATATATTGCTGCTTTTTGCGAAGAATTGGGTATTCCTTTAGTATCGTGCACTATTTGCGCTACAGTAAGGGAAGAATCCGGTAAGCCGGCCTGTTTTGTCTGTTCGTGGAATCGTCGTAAAATGCTTTTTGAAATTGCGAAAGAGCAAAAATGTAATAAATTGGCTCTTGGACATCATCGGGATGATGCAATCGAAAGTTTGTTGATGAGTATGATGTTTAATGGTACAATTGCCAGCATGCCGCCACGATTGGCCATGTTTGACAATACTTTCACTTTGATTCGTCCACTAATCTATATTACCAATGATGAAACGAAGCAATATGCGGCATTCCGTAATTTTAAGCAACAAAAAAAGGCTTGCCCTTACGAGCAAGCCACAAATCGTCATGCTATTGCATCGATTATAGATAAAATGGAGGCATTGTCACCCCATGTGCGCGGCAATTTGTTTGCTGCAATGAAAAATATTCAAAAGGAATATTTGCCATAAAGCTTAAATTGCAGCCAGTGCACTTTTATAATCCGGTTCTGTGGTGATTTCAGGTACCAGTTGTGAATGGATTACTTTGCCGTTTTCGTCCAAAACGACAACGGCACGTGCAAACAAACCGGCTAATGGCCCTTCTGCTAATGCTACACCATAGTCCTCTCCAAAAGTGGTATTGCGGAATGCGGACAGAGTAATTACATTTTCGATGCCTTCTGTGGTGCAAAAACGTCCATGTGCAAAAGGGAGGTCCTTGGAAATAGCCAATACTACAGTATTGTTCAATTTTGCAGCCATTTCGTTGAATTTTCTCACAGAGGTAGCGCATACTGCCGTATCCAAGCTCGGGAAAATGTTTAATACAACTTTTTTCCCCTTTAGACTATTCAAAGACAATTCGCTTAAGTCGCTTTTTACTAAAGTGAAATTAGGCGCTTGTGCACCTGATTTGAGGAATTCTCCATTTACTTTAAAGGCATTCCCTGCTAAAGTTACTGTTGCCATATTATTCGCCTTATAAGAGGTTATTTAATAACTTGTAATTTGTCTCCTGCCTTTTCGATGATAGAACGCAAATACCATTCCGGTAAGGCCGGCTGTTCAACTTTCGGATTCTTTTCTCCCGGTACAGCCGTTTTGATGTTGCCATCCATGAAACGGCAGAATAAGTAGCCGTAGAAGTTTCTCCAGTCTGCAGTCAGGCGGTCGCCTGTATTGCATGAAAAGTCAGTCAGGAATTGAACTGTTCCTTCCGGATCTTTTGCATACATATCAGCAGCTCCGGCATCGATTAATTTTACATTTTCCACATATTGGGTTTCCAATGCTTTTTGTTTTGCACGGATTTCCGGATGGATAGCATTGTAGCGTGTGTATGCAAAATTTGTTACTTGATTGAACACCCAGAAAGCTGCTTCATTTGTGAATTCCATCATGCTGCCATTGCCTTCTGCAAATGAATGAGGCACGCGAGTTGCACAGCTGTACATCGGGAAATATACAGTACTTGCTGCATCATCAACGCCGAACCAGATGATTCCGCCTACAGCGTTGGGTAACCAGCTGCGGCATTGTGCTACAAAAGTAAATCCTGTCTGCTGTGTTGCTGTTGCACGTTCGTGTACATACTCTTTACCATCTACTTTAAAGCTCATAGGACGCCAGCGATAAGGACACTCGTATGGTCCGGCTCCCGGATCTTTGCTCATATCCAATTCTGTACCTTCCAGGTGGTCGCGCATAAAGTCCATCACTTCCAATACATCCACTTTGTGGCTTGGTTTCACCCATAATGGCATGCGGTTAGTGGCATATCCTTTTGCATCGCGCTCAATTTTTCCTTTTGCATAATCCCAATATTGTGCCATGTCCGGATTTACGGCATTGAAAAATGCCCATACGCGGATTTCGCATGCACGTGCGCCACTAAAGTCCACCGGAGCGTAGGTGTCTGAAAAACTGAAGTCGGAGTTTTTACCATCTTGAGGGTAGAAACCTTTTTGTTTTGCAAAAGCAATTACGTCTTTGGAGTATACGGTAGTCACCTCTTTGTCATAGATTTTTTTCATTTTGTCCGAAGAGATAGATGTCTTTCCGCTCATCGGGAAAGTGGTGATGCGAGCTTGATTGGCATGTGCGCACACATATCCGTCCGGTACCATGCGGGCTACCCAAACAGCTCCTTTTTCGCCTTCTCCTTTACCAATCATTTCAAGTACCCACACTTCGTTGGGGTCTATGATTGAGAATGATTCTCCGGAGCTGGCATATCCGTATTGGGCAACTAAATCAGTCATCACTACGATTGCTTCGCGAGCTGTCTTCGCACGTTGAAGTGTAGTGTAGATTAAACTGCCATAGTCCATAATTGCTCCCGACTGAGATTCCAATTCAGAACGACCGCCGAATGTGGTTTCTCCGATGGCTAATTGGTGTTCGTTCATATTGCCGACAACGTTGTATGTCTGTGCTGCCTGAGCAATTTTGCCCATATATTTACCGGTATCCCATTCGTAGATGTCCATCATCGTTCCGGCAGGCCAATTCCCTGCAGGCCAATGATACAACTCGCCGTACAGTACGTGCGAGTCTGCCGAATAAGTTACCATTGTAGAACCGTCTTTTGTTGCTCCTCTTGTCAGAAGGAAGTTGGTACATGCTGTTACTTTTGCCACTCCGGCGATAGTCAGCATTGCCAAGATTAAATAGATTTTACGCATAATTTATCAAGTTAGTTTATAAAAATTATCATTTATGTTATAATTCCATGCCTTTAGCGTATACGGTCGTATGATTTCAATAAAGTGATATCTTTTACGATACCTCTTATTGCCAGCCAGGTCAGGACAATGCCCACCACCGGGAATATGAATCCGGTATTTACGTTCCATTCAGCTTGTAAGTCATTGGCAATATTTCGTATTTGCAGCCACATCAAAACGACCATACCCAACATGAATACAATATTTACAAAACATAGGCGAAGTTGTAGCAACAAACTTGGTTTTGCACTTTTCGTTTTTGGCTTGCGAGCGAAAATGGTAATAATCGCCAATACGATTATCAGAATGTTCAGTATTAACGAAGTCCAGTTGGTCGCCATGTAGTGTTCCGGTTGGTTGCCAAGCACTTTGACAGAACTAGAGTAAAATTCATACACTCCTTGTCCGGGAACAACAATTGTTGCTGCAGGCATGAAAAACATCAGACAGGCTACGATAGCCGTGCATAGTAGAAAAATAGTTTGAATTCTCTGAATCATCTTTACGTTATATTTTACTTTATTATTTATTACTCATTGCCAGATGTTCCAACACATAGTTGACCAGTTGTTTCATATATCCATAGTAATCAGATGAGGCATCGCCTGTCATACGGTTAGCGATAATCAGACATATCGTAGCTGCGTGATGTCCCAGTAAGTTGGCAAGTCCGGTGATGGCAGCACTTTCCATTTCATAGTTGGTCACCTTATAGCCGTCATAATGGAAGGCTGTAATCCGGTCGTTTATATTCGGCATGGCTAATGGAAGACGAAGTACGCGTCCCTGTGGGCCATAAAAACCGACAGCTGTTAACGTTACACCCTTGATGGTGTGTTGTCCGTCGTGCAGACGTGCTACTAACTCCGGTGCTGAGGTCACCACATATGGGCGTGCGGCTTTGGATGTCCATTGGCAATGTTCAATAAAGGCATTTTCAAAATTTTCATCACATACACTTTCATTATTTGCATAAAAACGGAGCACTCCGTCACAACCGATGCTTTTTTCTGAAATGACAAAA
>CAKVCR010000061.1 GCA_934725835.1 uncultured Odoribacter sp. | reverse complement strand
TGGAAATATAATGAGTGAAAGTGAATTATATAATTGCTCCAATCATGGTGAAGTTTTCGGTAATGCCAGCGGCAATCTTCTATCCTATACCGGAGGTTTAATCGGCAAGATTGGCAATATAACTTATAAAGTACATCAATGTCATAATGCAGGTAATGTCTCAGTCGTTACAGACTCTCCCAATAATACAAATATTTACGTGGGAAGCTATGTCGGTTATATATATGGAACGAGCTATATTTATACTTGCTGCTCTACAGCTACAGGTGTCATTATCAAGGGCGCAAATGGAGAAAGTATTTCCCCTGCACAGTCCAATTACTATATTGGAAATAAAACCCTAGCTAACTGTACTGATGGTCATATAACACAAAGCAACTAACATTTGTACTGTCTTCAAAAAATCCCGATGCGTCATTACATCGGGATTTTTTATGCGATTTGAAAGTCAAATGTTAAATTTGCAACTATACATATTGCATTTTAATACAATATTTTTGCATTAAATTAAAAATACCTATATTTGCTATTGGGAAAAATAAATATAAAGGGTAATACTACAAACAACAACTAGCAATGAAAAAATTCGGACTCATTCTATCATTTGTAGCAAGCATATGCACAACTACATTCGGACAAGCAGATTTAGCTGCAATCAACCGCCCTATCGAATTACTCAATGATGCAAATCATGATATTGAAGAGGGTAACTATGAAACTGCCGTACAGAAATTAATTGCTTCGATTCGCTTGAACCCCAAACAACGAGAGGCATATATGTCGCTTAATACTGCATGTTCATATACAAATCAAATTTCGATATTGAAATCCTATCTCATCAAAGCGAAAGAAATTTTCAAAGAGGACGATGAATTGTGCTATTACTTAGGGAACATTTACCAAAACGAAAACAATTTGTCCAAGGCCATACAAGAGTATTCAAATGCAATCAAATATTCAAAACAAAATGGCGAAGACTTTGAGTTGGTGTATGCCTATTATCAAAATCGCGCCAGTTGCTACTTGAAGCAGAATCAGTATACCCAAGCTATTGAAGACTATAATTACGCTTTAAAACTTAATCAAGAGAATGGAGCTATTTATGCTAACCGAGGCATTGCTCTCTTCAAAATAGGCAAACGCGCTGAAGCTATCAAAGATTGGCGCAAAGCAGTAGAATTGGGAGTAACCAGTGCTGCAGCATATTTAAAACGCTACGCACGATAGGTTTCAGCAGATACGGAATCAATCATAATAAAACCCCGAACAGGCATTAATTACACGTTCGGGGTTTTATTATGTTATAGGGATAATTTACCAAATCTCAGCTCTTTTATCCGGCGCCAAATACATCGGGTCTCCTTCTTTTACACCAAAAGCTTCGTTCCAACCGTTGATGTGTGGCAAAGTTCCATTTACTCTCCAACGTCCCAGAGAGTGGACATCCATCTGAGTCAAATAACGAATTTGCTCATCACGGATATTACCAGCCCATACATTTGCATACGACAAATAAAAACGCTGTTCAGGAGTGAAGCCATCTACCTCACCCAATGGAGCATCTTTTGTTGCATTATGAAAAGCTTGGAATGCAATCTGCAAGCCACCATAATCAGCAATGTTTTCGCCCAAAGTCAATTTGCCATTCGCATTCAATCCCGGTAACACCTCTATTTTATCAAACCAATCAACCAATACCTGCGCCCGCTCTTCAAAATTCTTGGCATCTTCTGCAGTCCACCATTCTTTTAAGTTTCCATCTTTATCATACAAACGACCTTGATCGTCAAAACCATGGGTCATTTCATGACCGATAACAACACCGATAGCCCCATAATTGAATGCATCATCAGCATTCATATCAAAGAACGGATATTGCAGAATACCTGCAGGGAAACAGATTTCATTCGTTGTCGGATTATAGTAGGCATTAACGGTTTGCGGTGTCATCAACCACTCATTTTTATCTACCGGCTTACCTGCTTTTGCCAACATATAGTCATAATCAAACATATTGGATCTCAAAATATTATTCCAATAAGAATCGTTTTTGATCTCTAAACCGGAATAATCCCGCCATGTATCAGGATAACCCACTTTCACATAAATAGCATCTAATTTTTCTTGGGCCTTTTGTTTCGTCTCGTCACTCATCCAAGTTAATTTTTGGATACGTTCACCCAGTGCTTTCTGTAGGTTTCCCACCAATTTTACCATACGCTCTTTAGCTGCTGCAGGGAAATATTTCTCTACGTACATTTGTCCGACAGCTTCACCCATTGCTCCATCTACCGTTGAAACAGCTCTTTTCCAACGAGGCTTCATCTCCTTGGTTCCAGAGATTACCTTACCGTTGAATTCAAAATCCTCTACAACAAAATCATCACTCAAATAGGCTGCTGCAGCATCAACTACCTTCCATTGCAAATAAGATTTTTGTTCATCAAGATTACCTTTTGAAATCTGATTTGCCACTTCCTGCAATTGTTCCGGCTGCCCTACATTCAATTCTGCCAAGTCCTTAAGACCTAATACGCTGAAATATGTATCCCAATCAATTCCTGAAATTTGCTTTTTCAACTCAACTACAGACATTTTATGATAGTTAGCATGTGGGTCGCGCATCTTAATCATATCATAAGAAGCTTTCGCTAATTTAGTTTCCACTTTCATAACGTCAGCAGCTGCTTTCTGTGCTTCTTTTTCTTCCCAACCTGCCAACCGGAACATTTTCACCATGTGTCCTTCGTATTTTGCTCGAATAGTCGCATTATTCTCATCATCAGCCAAATAATAGTCGCGGTTTCTTAAACCTAAACCACCCTGATAAGTCTGGACAATATTCATACTACTATTCATATCATCAGCACTTACAAATACTGAAAAATATGGAGATAGACCTTCTCTGGTCATCTGAGCTACCAATGCGGACAATTCTGCATTACTTTTCACTCCCCTTATCCGTTCAAGTAACGGTTTTATGGGTGTGACACCTTCCGCATTCAATTTGGTGCTATCCATTGCCATTTTGTACAAGTCGCCAATTTTTTGCCCCACACTACCAGGTTCGAACTGCTGACCAGCCACTCCTTCAATCAGGCCTCTCATTTGAGAATTATTGTTTTCGCCTAACAAATCCATTGTACCGAAACGCCCGTACTCATCTGTTAAAGGATGTGCTTTCATCCAACCGCCACAAGCATACTGATAAAAATCAGCACATGGTGCAACTGTTTTATCCAAATTGGATACGTCAATACCTCCCGATAATTGGTTGCTTTTTTTGCCATTACATGCCACAACAACCAAAGCGAGAGCAACTACCGATAAATAAAATTTTGTGTTCATAAAAATACTATATTTTTACAGATTAATTGCTTTTCAAGTTGACTGAAAAGTGCGGCAAATATAACGAAAGGTACACATGGAGACAAATGAAAATATACTTTTCAGGCATCAATATTAATCTGTTATGACACACAAAACCATATCGTTAATAACTTACATTTCCTCTCGTCAATACATTGAATACTGCGTCGGAAAACTTATCTACCAATTCTGCTAAGTTAACGCATGTGTATGTTACAATTACAGTAATGATAACCACTAACAGAATCTGGATTACTAATTGGTTCATTCTTGCTTTCATGGCCTTAAGATTTATTCTGTAAATGACAGAGTTTATTTTTCCTTATTAAAGTTACGAAACTCTTTTCATATTAACAAGAAATTAAGAATGAAAATAATAAATTTAACACGTTATTCTTAATTGATTTTTATACATTTGTCAACAAACAAAAAACTCATATATGAAAAAAATTGCTTATTTAATCTGTTTTGCAGGTATTCTTATGCAATCCTGTAACGAAAAATCCGTGTCAGACAACCCATTACTCACAAAATTTGACACACCGTTCGAAGTGCCTCCCTTTGATAAAATAAAGGATGCACATTATTTACCGGCCTTCCATGAAGGTATCAGACAGCAAAAGGCAGAAATCGAGGCGATTCTCAATAATACGGAAGCACCCACATTTAGCAACACAATTGAAGCATTGGAAAAATCGGGACAAACACTCGAACGTGTCAGTTTAATATTCAGTAATCTGCAACAAGCAAACACAACTGATTCTCTAAATGCCATAGCAGAAGAGATAGCTCCCCAGCTTTCTGCGAATACTGATGCAATGTACTTAAACGACAAGCTCTTTGAACGTGTAAAAGCCGTTTTCAATTCGCCTGAAAAAGAGCAATTGACCACCGAACAACAAATGGTATTAAAGCATTACTATAATTCATTTATTCGTGGAGGTGCAAATCTTTCTCCGGAAAAGAAAGAACGCCTAAAAGCTATCAATAGCGAACTTGCAGTACTTAGTTTAAAATTTGGAGACAACCAGTTAAAAGAAACCAATGCCTACAAATTGGTTATTGATAATAAGAAAGACTTGTCCGGTCTGCCCGAAGGCGTTATTGCAGCTGCAGCAGATGCAGCAAAAGATGCCGGAATGGAAGGTAAATGGATATTTACACTCCATAATCCAAGTATTATACCGTTTCTGCAATATGCAGACAACCGCACTCTTCGTGAACAAATCTACAAAGCATATATAAATCGAGGAAGTAACAAAAACGCTAATAACAACTGGGACAATATCAGCAAAATGGTTTCTCTCAGAGCAGAAAAAGCGCATTTATTAGGTTTCCCGGATTTTGCCAGCTACGTTATTGACAACAATATGGCAAAGACAACAGACAATGTCTATAAATTATGCAACCAAATTTGGGAAGCTGCACTACCAAATGCAAAAGCAGAAGCTGCAGAACTACAAAAAATGATTGATCGCGAAGGAGGTAAATTCAAACTTGCTCCCTGGGACTGGCGCTATTATAGTGAAAAACTGAAAAAAGAGAAATATGGATTAGACCAAAATGAAATCAGCCAATATTTCCCATTGGAAAAAGTACGCGAAGGGGCGTTTTATGTTGCAAACAAATTATATGGTATAACATTCTCACAGTTAGACAACCTTCCACTACCGCATCCGGATGCTGTTGCTTTTGAAGTAAAAGACGCTGATGGCAGCCATATTGGTATTTTGTATACCGACTATTTTCCACGTGCAAGCAAACGCAGCGGTGCATGGATGGAGGCTTTCCGCCCACAATCCGGATTGCTAAATTCCACCCCTGTTATCACCAATGTCTGCAATTTTACCAAACCAACGGGAGATACCCCCTCTCTTCTTACTTTTGACGAAGCATGCACATTATTCCACGAATTCGGTCATGCTCTTCACGGCCTACTTTCTAAATGTGAATATCCGAGTGTAGCAGGCACTTCAGTTGCCAATGACTTTGTTGAGTTACCTTCACAGATTATGGAAAATTGGGCTGCAGCTCCCGAAGTATTAAAAGTTTATGCTCGTCATTGGAAAACCGGTGAACCTATGCCACAAGAATTAATTGACAAATTGCAGGCAAGCAGTCTATTTAACCAAGGCTTTATTGTGGTAGAATTTATGTCGGCTGCCTTATTGGACATGGCCTACCATTCTGTAAAAGATACAACTCCTATTGATGCTGAAAAATTTGAAAAAGAGACATTGGAACAGTTAGGCTTGATTCCAGAAATCACTGTCCGTTACCGTAGCCCTTATTTTGGACATATTTTCAATGGCGGATACTCTGCAGGATACTATACATATACATGGGCTGAAGTTCTTGATGCAGATGCATTTGAAGCATTCAAAGAAACTGGAGATTTATTCAATCCAGAAAAAGCACGTCTTTTCCGTGAAAACGTTCTTTCCAAAGGAGGCTCTGACGAACCTATGAAATTATATAAACAATTCCGTGGTCAAGAACCTAGTACAGAACCATTATTACGCAGAAAAGGACTGATAAAATAATACTCCACACATTGCAATAAAATAAATAGAGATTGGAATTCCAATCTCTATTTATTTATCATTTCTGACAAATTAACTATCTATTTAATCTTTAATTTTCTCCAAGGCTTCAACAATCGAAGCAAACACCTCATCCATTGTCCTGTCCCCTTCAATATCTATGTGCAACCCCTTATTTTTATAGTAATTTGCTACATGTACCGTTTTGTTATTATACTCCTTAAAACGTTTTTCAATAACCTCTTCATTATCATCTGCACGACCTTCAATCTTAGCTCTTTCAAGCATCCGACGTTTTAATTCTGCAAAAGGGACATCAATACAAAGCAATCCTTTTAATGGAGTACCTTCTTTTTCCAGCATTCCGTCAAGAATTTCAGCCTGCGCCACCGTACGAGGGAATCCATCAAACAAAAAACCATTAACACCTTTGTGAGTAGCTATACTATTTTCAATTAAATGTACAACAAACTCATCTGATAATAACTCTCCCCGATTAATGATATCTGAGGCCATTTTACCAAGTTCTGTACCATCGGCAATTTCTTTGCGAATCATATCGCCTGTTGAAATATGTACTAAATTATATTTCTCAACAATCCGTTTTGCCTGGGTGCCTTTCCCTGCTCCCGGAGGACCAAATAATGCAATATTTAACATAGCTTTCATTTTTAAACCCCTCAAAGATAACAAAAATAAGATACTGCCTAAAATTAAAGATGGAAAAAATCTTCATTCAATTCTATCGCATCAAAAAAAACACTTAGTAAAAAAACTAATGTATATTTGCCAAAAGAACGAAGAAAGTATCATGACAAAAAGAAAACAGAAATCACGTAAAAGGAATAAACATACCAACAAGCATTTAGCTTGGATTTTTTTTAAATATCTTTTACTAACAACCATCGCTATCATCTCATTAAGTGCTCTTTTTATAGTCTCTATATACATCGGAGTTTGGGGAAAACTTCCCACCTATGATGAATTGCGACACATACGCAACGATGAAGCCTCCGTTCTATACACAGAAGATGGTGAAATAATAGGCAAATACTATATAGAAAACCGTACGAATATTAATTATAAAAATATACCATCCCATGCAATTGATGCTTTAGTAGCAACAGAAGATGCCCGTTTTTACCAACATGAAGGTGTCGACAAAATCAGCATGGCACGAGTCTTCTTTAAAACATTCTTGCTTGGCAAACAGAGCTCTGGAGGAGGAAGCACTATCAGCCAACAACTAGCAAAAAATCTTTACCCTCGCGAAGAACAACCGGTAAATTTATTACCGATTGTCAAATTGAAAGAAATATTTGTTGCACACCGCTTAGAAAACATTTACTCTAAAAATGAAATCCTCACCCTTTATTTAAACACCGTTTATTTTGGAGAAAATACATTCGGACTTGAAAGCGCAGCACAAAAATATTTTTCAATCTCAGCAACAGATTTGAATCAGTCTCAAACAGCCACTCTGATTGGTATGTTAAAAGGTCCTTCCTACTATAATCCACGCCTCCATCCTGAAAGAGCAATGCGCAGACGCAATACTGTTATCAATCAAATGGTAAAATACGAATTTATAACAGAAGAAGAAGGAGAAAAACTGAAAGCTCAAAAACTAGTTCTCAAATATAAACCTGATAATCACTATAGCGGTCTTGCTCCCTATTTGCGAGAACTTATCCGTCAAGATGCAGTAAAAATAATTGAGGCTTATAATATTTCTCATAATACTCAATACAATCTCTATAAAGACGGTCTTATTCTTACAACTACATTAGATGCCAAAATGCAAAAATACGCAGAGGAGGCTATCGCCATTCATATGCCTCAATTACAGCAGTCATATTATAACCATTTAGGCAAAAAAGAACCCTGGAGTCAGAATCCTGATATTTTAAAAAATGCCATACAAAACAGTTCTATATATAAAACTCTCAAAAATAAAGGACTCAGCGACGAAAAAATCAATGAAGAGTTGAATCGTAAAAAAACAATGGTGATATACGATGCACAAAAGAGAGAGAAGCAAATAGAATTATCCTCTATCGATTCCATTAAATACTACTTAAAAATATTTCAACCCGCAATTATTGCCGTTGATCCTCAAAATGGTAAAGTCAAAGCATGGGTGGGAGGATTAGATTATAAATTCTTTCAATACGACCAAGTGACAGCTCCCCGACAAGTGGGTTCTGTTTTTAAACCGGTAGTATATAGCGCAGCCATTCATAATGGAGCACGCCTAGATGCCTATTATTCTAACGAACAACGGACTTATCCAGAATATAATAATTGGACACCCCGCAATGCAGATAACAATTATGAAGGTTATTACACCCTCAAAGGAGCACTGAGCAAATCCATCAACACCATTGCAGTCGAGGTGCTTCTACAAACAGGCATTGATGTTGTCATTAAGCACGCACGTTCCTTGGGCATCACTGCAAATCTTCCTCCATACCCATCGTTAGCTTTAGGTGTTGCAGATATTCCTTTACAGGAAATGGTCTCTCCCTTTATGGCATTTGCCAATAACGGAGTATTAATGACACAATACTATCTCGAAGAAATCAGGACTCAGGACGGCAAAATAATATATCAAGCTCCCCCTATAGCTGGGAAAAAAGTGCTTCCTGCGAATGAGGCATATGTCATGAACAATATATTGGCTTCCGTTATCAATGAAGGGACAGGTCAAAGACTCAGAAGCACATACGGATTAAAAAATGATATGGCCGGCAAAACAGGGACAACTCAAAATCAAGTGGATGGTTGGTTTATTGGATATACCCCTCGGCTTGTTGTCGGAGTTCGCGTCGGAGCCAATAACGTAAATATACACTTTAATTCACTCCGATTAGGACAAGGTGCCAGCATGGCATTACCAATATATGGAGAATTCATGAAACGATGTGAACAAAGCAATACATATAGCAATTGGAAAAATGCCAGTTTCCCTGTTCCTATTATGGAAGAAGCCGACAATTTAGAAATACCAGAGTTTAAAGACCACCTTAATTTTCTTGATAGACTTACCAATCGCAAACTCGACAAGGTAAGTCATATAGAAACTGATTCTCTCTCCAATACAGAGGAAAAGACAGGATTCTTTAAACGACTTCTCAAACGCAGGAAAGGACGAAAACACAATAAATAGAAACCATTAATGCAATAATAAACCTTAAATTCTAAATGATAAACTATTCATATTGGATTACCTGTGGTTTTTTCACACGATAGTCATAAAATTTTGCACCCGGACTATTTGACATCATCACTTGCAGCCCTCTTCCATCTGGAGGGATAACGGGATAAAATGTAAAACGCAAACATATATTTTTAATCACAACATTATCGTTGCGCAAATTAACACCAACACCTATTCCCCAATAAGACTGGGTATGGAATAAACGTTCTCCCTGAGGAGCCAGCAATCCGGCATCTACAAACGTCGAAATAGCAGTACGAAATCCCTTCTTGATATAAGGCAAAAAAAGTGTAGCAGCAACAGATACTGTCAACTTTTGTACACCTTCCAATGTATCTGACGAGAATCCTCGAATATCAGTATCTTCCATATACAGATGGTCTGCCGGATACCTTTTAAATCCTCTTATATAACGTGCATCATTATAAAAACGGAAACGCAAAGTTCCCAAATTACACAAATTACTGATATGATTTGCACCAACTTCCAACATTCCTCGCTCAAAACCGTTAACACTCAAATATGATCCCAAGGCAGCTCTAAAAGCGTAGTAACGCTCTGTATGACGATTAAAATGAGAATATTGCGCTTCTGCAGCAAGATATGCAAAATTATCATATTCGCTCCATTCAAAACCTCCTGTTGCACTTACATACAAACCTGCCGGGACATCCTCTGTGCGTCCGAAATCATATATCAAATTAGCTTTGTAATACTTTAATTTAGTAAATACAACTGAACCAAGAATATTCACTCTATTGAAATATAAATGATTTGTATCTCCATCAACCAATGGACGATTAATGAAATGAGTTGTAAAAAAACGCCCGGTAAGGTAGATATTCTGATTATAGCTAAATCTCTCACGCAATAAAAAAGAATGTCCCAACCACACATCTTGGAATCGATAATTAAACAATTCATCCAAACGACTCACATTCCGATCTGGTAAGTCCTCTGAATAGAAAACTCTTCCAGCTGCGACACCACCTGCCCAATGCATCTGTGCTGTTAAAAAGAGGCGTTCTATATCTACACGAACCTGTTTTTCATAAAAATCATTACGATAATACCCACGAATGTCTATATGGGTTCCCCAAATGCTATTGGCCTTATATTCCAGCCGATTACCCCACTTTTTATCTTTTGTACCACGATAACTGAGCTCATAATCAATAACATGTCCTAGTTTAAAGCTATTTTTATTATTAATGCCTAACTCAAAATTATTAAGAAAATTCGTTTCCAACGATCCTCCCCACGACAATTCATCTTTACATACCACCTCTACATCTACGTATCCCGGATAGCCGATTGATTCTTCCACTCTAATATTGACATCATCAATATAGTCCAATTTTCGCAATAATATTTCATTCTGTACAAACTCAAATGGAATTACCTTCATCCCGTGTTTAATTGTCAATTGACGACGTATGACATTTTCTGACGTACCCATATGAGTTTTGTTTACAACATCTTTCCACCAACTGACATCTCCTTCATTATATACACTGTCATACACACTCGTACCATAAGGTGGCAACACTTTTATTGATATAATCCGTATCGTTTTCCCCTTAAAATCTTTGAAACGATCCTCACTATTCTGAGTATTCAATACATCAATATTTCCGGATGCTGCATTTACAAAAAACATTTTATACAATTCTCGAGTCAGTTTTCGTCTATAGGCAAATTCTTTTATTTTCGTAAATTCATATTTAAGGGTATCACGAATCAGGCTGTCAGGTAAAAAAAGAGTACTACCTTTGGTTTCTAATACCTGTAAATTAACAGGCTGCAACTGATGACGCATATGTATACGTTGCAAAACAACAGGTTGTTCACGCACAATAACAGAATCCATACGCATAGAATCTTGCTGTGCCGAAGTAAAATCTATTTTAGCAGACAACTCTCCGACCAACAATAACAATATAATAATCAATGCGCATTTACTCATTTTTCAATCATCCTCATCTTTGAGAGGTATCATGTCTATTTATTTTCTTCAGATACAATCCTGCTCTTTAATCCATCAGATATCCATGTTTTCAAGATTCCATTCTCCTCGTATATCAGGCACACTTCCAAATCAGCATCGGCAATTACAACCTCACGTGCTCTCTGAAATCCCATCACCATAAAGGCCGTTGCGTAAGCATCAGCCTTCATACAAGAAGAAGCATATACAGAAGCTCCTAATACATCTGTCTGAATGGGGCGTCCGGTTAAAGGACTTATGGTATGAGCATATTTTTTACCTTCGTGAATATAAAAATTACGATAATTTCCGGAAGTAGCCAAAGCACCGGAGTTCAATTGCAATATCATTTGCAACTCCCGATTTTGCCCCGTAAGGTCATCCTCAGGTCTATCTATTCCGATACGCCATGCACGTTTTTTATTGCTTTCACCCTTCACTCTTACCTCTCCACCAATTTCCACCATATAATTCACAACACCCTTCGCTTCTAAGTATTCCGCAACTAAATCCACGCCCAATCCCTTTGCAATAGAGCTCGCATCCATCTGTATACCAGGAAGCTGCTTTATTATTACACCCTCTTTCAAAACAACTTTTTCCATCCCTACTAACTGACACAACGAATCAATTCGAACCGAATCAGGGAAAATCTCTTTTTTGAAACCAAACCCCCATGCATTAACCAAAGGTGCAACTGTAATATCATACAAGCCACCAGACACTCTATTCACTTCTTGCGCCAACAGAAACATTCTGCAAAACAGATTGTCTACACTATCACTTTCATTATTATTGATACGTGAAATAACAGAGGACGGATTAAACATGGAAAGAGACGCATTGACGCAGTTCATTTCTTGTAAAAGCTCTTCGCTCAAATCACAAGAAGCCTCATAAGATATATGATAATACGTGCCATAAATCTTCCCCTCTGTATATTGATATTCCACTTTTGGTGAACATGACGCAAATAAACTCCCC
>CAKVCR010000060.1 GCA_934725835.1 uncultured Odoribacter sp. | reverse complement strand
TCACCACCAATCATGACTTGTTTTTCGAGCCAACAACAAAAACACAAAATCTTCATGAATGTACTTTTGCCCGTACTCTGTTCACCGATTAACAGCATAACCTGAGAAACTGGAATAATTCCCGTTTCTTTCAAAGGACCTATATTTCGTATTTCTATTGCCTGCATAGCACTTCAGTTTTATGCAAATATATATATATATGTTGAACTAAACAATTTTTTTATTATTGATTCTTCCTATACATCTAACGTCGTCGCTCCTTAGCCATTTGAATAAATGGATTTGTTTCCAAGCCATCAATATGCTGCAATGTCGAAGTATTATGATTATGCAAGTTAAGGAGAGAATTAAAAACATCCTTCTTGTCGGGATATGCCTTTTCAAGTTGTGCCAGAACATGATTTCCTTGCAATTGATATTCTCCTAATATTGCTTTATGAAAATTAAAGCTCCATTCTATCACTTCAGGATAGAAACTAACCAACTTACTTAATATATTTAAACACTCTTCCTTGTGGTTGCATAAATATTTCAAAAACAAATCATTCCATAAAATTTCAGCTTCTCTCTCTTTTTTAATTAGAGTGATTGTGTCAGCTTCTTCATCACCTATGTTACCATTACTCCTTTCAATACGTTCTTTAAAGAATCTGGTTACTAGAATTTTTGAAAATTCAGCAAGATTATCCCTGTCAAAGAAAAAGAATCCCAAATAACGAGAAAAGATATTGACGCAAACCATCAAAATGCTTATCCTGTCATATTGATTACATAATTCGATGAAAGCACGATACTTTTCATTGGCTTCAACACTGCCCCACGGATATTTGGAACGACTATAGAAATATTCAAGAATCTGTAATAATTGATTCTCATTACTCACCCAACCCTCATAATCAGCTTGAGAATGTATAAGACCGTCAATGACTATGTTACGCCTATACTTATACGATATTTCTATGAAAATAAAAAAACGATGTAGAATTTCCGTCTCGCTTTTATCTTTCACATAAGGAATCGCATTTACATATTCCGACAGAAACAATTCGTCTCTATTTTTTTTGAAAATTAAATCTAAAGCTGTTCTATACTCATCTTCATCAAATTGCAACATAGAAACAACTTCCAGCCTTGACACCATATAACTTGCTGCGGTATTGGCAAAATACCTAAAATACATATTATAACGACATATCTTATTTGCTTCGATTTTTTTGTTGGTTTTTTCAAACAGCAGATTCATAATTTCAGGAACAATCTCATTCGAGCTAATCTTTGTTTTCTCTATTATATCAGCAAAAGGCACTATTTCTTTTTCTTCTGCCAATATTGGCTTATTTACTTCTTGTTTTTCTGAAATCTCTCTAAATTTCTGACTTACAACCTTGTCGTTACGATGTTTTACAATATTCAAATCCTCTTTCCAACTTAACAGAATATCATTATTTTGTCTGACGACATCCAATATATTAAGACTATTGTCTCGTAATTGCTGATAATACTCCGGATTCAGAATCTGTATCACCGTCAATAAAAACAGGTCAAAAAGATTAAGTTGTTCAACATCTGTCATTGAATCGATTGTAAGGAAATAAGCGTTTACAAATCGATATACATCCCTCAAATTAGGAAACGCCTCTTTAATATAAGGCACATTGTACATCTGCTGAATATATTGCTTCTTCTCCTTAATTTGTTTTTCATCAAACTTCAACTCAATAATCTTAAGCAACTCGTCAAAAGCAACATTTTCATTTGCCGGCAATTGAAATTCCAAATTGAAAAACTTTTTCAAATAAGTATCCGCATTATCCACAAATTGCATACTAAGCATCTTTTTCAAATGCTCGTTATCAGCGGTTACAATATAAAAAACATTAGGGAAATCCGCAGTGTCTCGAATTATTTTCAAGACCATCATCAACTCCTTACTCTGCAACCTGTCAACGTCATCAATAGAGATAATCACGGGTCGGTCTATTTTCTGAAGTTCCTCTCTGATTTTGTCATGCATCACCTTCAGTGGGCGTCTTCCTTCCTTTGTTATCGTGGTAAAATCTATAGTAAAACCTCTATTTGAAAAATCGATTGAAGATAATAACAATTGCAGATACTCATTTATTGTACTTTTTAATTTAGGCAGACATTTTCCAACCTGATCCCTAAAAGTATAGAAAAACTCATTAATTATGCCGGCTTCAGTATCACACAGCCAAGGTTCAAAACTTACGTATACCACCGGTTTTTCATTTTGCCTTCTTATTGCTTCTTCTTCAAGCATCATAAGAAAAGACGTCTTTCCTTGTCCGTAATGCTCTCCGATATGAATCACAAAAGAATGTTTACACTTCTCACCGCTACTATTGCCGACATAGAATGAAGAATATATCTTGTCCAATAACAAACAAGCATAGCTTCGTCTATTAAAAATATCCTTGGTCGTTGGTGAATCAAAATAAAAATGCGATGCAGAAGTCTTATACTTATCCACTTTATTCGTACCACCTTTTCTGCAATAATGGTATAGGAAATCCGATAAAAACAGCACACCTCCGGTGCATAGCGCAACAATGATACAATTTGTTTCCAAAATATCACCCAACGAATAGAAAACAGTCGTACACAACTCTACTATTTGTGGGAACAACAATATCCCCAGACATATTAATACATATAGCGTAAACCGAAAAAATCTATTCATTTTCATTACCCGTCACATGTTCATCCTCATCTCCTCAAACCTCGTCCAGGCGATTACTTTAAATGCCTCATTATAGCTTGATAAGTATGTTCCACCGTATAGTTATTCAGGAAAAACCGATATCCATTTTCTCCCATTTGATGAATGTCCGAAGTCAACATTCTATCCACACACTTTACAAAAGAATCCACCGAATTACTCGGGCAATAAAAACCATAACCATTTTGCTCAGCCAAAGCACCGGTATCACAATTAGGGTCTGTCACAGCAATAATAGGCTTACCTCCCATTAAATAAGGCAATAGACGACTCGGATAATTAGGAATCGTAAAACGATAATCCAAAAATATCAACCCCACGTCACAAGACGCCGCCAAAGCATCATAATCCGGCTTTGGCAAACTTTTAAACAAGGAGACAGCAGAAGGGCAATATTCATTTATAAAAGCCTCCAATTTATGATATTCCGTTCCATCTCCCACAATAATAAAATGGCAATCCTCCCTATCCTTTACAGCCTTCATACACTCAACCAGAAAAGGTATTCCCTGCGGTTTACCCATATTTCCGCCATATATAAAAATCAGTTTATTTACAGGCAGATTATATTTTTCACGAATATTCTCAGATGGCAGATTCGTATCACACCGTTCCTCTTCTGCTGGGATATCGTAAGAATTTGGTGCCACCTCCACCTTCCCGGCATCCACCTCCGGATTATGATCCAGCACATAACGCACATTGGCAGGACTCATACAACCGATAAAATCAGATATACGATATAATTCCTCCTCCTTGCGGCGGAACATTTTATAAAGTACACTCTTGGCACCAGTCTTCGATAGCATCCCCAAATCCACGGCATTCTGTGGAAATATATCCTTAAGAAGCAGATAAGTCATAGCCATCCCTCCCGAGGACTTCTTAGCATATCTGATGACATTGTTAAAAGTAATAGGAGGAGTACTATACAGAATCATATTAAATTTCACATCTCCGAAATGCTTCTTCAACGCACGTTTAAACTGCCCCTCCAGCAACAACTGTCCGATGCCCTTTTCTACTACATTTGTCTTCGTCACATTCAGCGTCCGCACACCAAGACAATGAATCCGTCCCTCGTTCTTCACTTCGGTAGTCCGTCCCGTCCTACGTTCATTCGGATAAATAATATACACCTCATGTCCCTCATTGCGAAATTTTCGCATCAAGTCTGTATAGATGCCACTGGCCTCAATATCAGCGAAGCCAGATGACATTGTCAAAAAAAGAATATTCATTATTTTATTTTTTAGCAGTTCAAATTTTCTAAAAAAGTTCCATACCAATATCTAGCAAACAATCGGTAAACAGTCATTATACACCAACAGTTTTTTCCATCTGTTCTCCATCATCGTCTCGTCTCAAAACGGCAAAGAAACCACACCGAGGTTTCTTTTGTCAAACTCTGGTCGGAAGATATCTGTCAATATGCGTTCCTCTATTTGTTTCTGTCTCTCTATAGCAGGGAAAACATTTTCAGAAGAACCAACACTGTCTACCCCAATGGCCTTGATGACATTGAAGAAATCATATAGTCCGATTTCTTTTAAGAATTCAATGATAGAAGCCCAATCCTCTTCATAAGAGTGCGTTCTTACGAAATTGGCGAAAGACTATTATCGGGATAGATTGTAACATGATTCTGCAAACAGTCTATGATGAGTGTCATCACTTTTTTCAATCTATCTCAGAGAGATGAAAATCTTGTTTCTCTTCACTTACGAACATGCGCAAGATGCTTAACAATTGTTTGTTTGCTTCAGTCATAGAAAAAATCGAAATCCTAATTGGGCAAATGAAAGGTAAAAGATTATATGGAGTCTAGTTTGTTGTCATTCAAAAGAGACTCATATAATTCAATATATTTGTTATAGCATTTGTCCTTGTCGAAGAAATTTAGTGCACGACTACGGCAATCATCCGAAGATAAAGGTTGTGTCTTCATTTTGAGAATGGCATTAGCCAATGCATCTACATTGCCTTGTTCTATCACCATGCCAGTTTTTTCATCTACAGCCTCTGGACTTCCTCCTGTTTTATAAGTGACAATTGGTATGCCACAAGCAAGAGCCTCAAGGTTTACAGTTGGAAACATATCCGCATAGGTAGGATTAACAAAGACATCAGCCAAAGAATAAATCATCGCAAGCTCTTGCTGGTTTTGTGTACGGCAAATAGGCACCAAATTGCACTGCTTATAGTCTTCTCCCAGCAACGCCTTCACCTGATTTTGTTGTAAACCAACAAGGATTACAACAAAACGAGGATCATGACTAAGAGCTATCAAATCGTCCAGTCCCTTATATTTTTGCCAAACGCTGGAAACGCCAACAACTACTATTTTACCCCCCCTATCAACTTATTATACAATAAAATATAAGGATTAAAACATTTAGTATTGTCAAATTCTCTCTCTGCTTTTAAGCGACAAACCTCTGTAAAGTCTTGGGATGTCAATCTACATATATTATTTACAAGTCCTTTGATATCACCTTGCTCCACCACTGCACCCATATTTTCATCCACCGATTCCGGACTTCCACCCGTGCGGTATGTAATAACAGGAGTTCCACATGCTATTGCTTCCAAATTGGTTGTTGGATAATTATCTTGATAGGTTGGGTTAACAAAGACCGCAGCAGAAGAATATAGCTGAGCTAATTCTAATGCATTTTGAGTTCTGTCAACAAACACCATTTGGCAACCGCTATTGTTCTCTTTTACCCTTTCTGTTAATTGCCCAACTATTACTATGGCATATTCTTGAGAAGACAACTCTTGAGCAAGTTTATAAAAATCATCTAATCCTTTTCTAGAATCCCACACAGCAGCCACTCCTAGAATTATCTTCTTTTCCTTGTCTATTCCATAACGCTCATGAGCACTTTGAGGCTGAGGACAAAAAATCTTGATGTCGATGCCGTTATGTATAACTTGGATGGATCTATTCTTGATATGAGATTTGCGAATATTATTCGCTAACCATTCAGACACAGGAATAATAGTCAATGATGGTATATCAGCCAAGAGCCTCTGCTTTAGTTGATAGTTTCTGCGAGACTGATCCAGAGAATACCACTTTGACAAAGGGCAATCGTGACATCCTTCTTTCCATCTCTCACATCCACAAAGATTAAATGCACAATGGCCTGTAGTCGCCCATTGATCATGCTGCGTCCATACCACAGGAATTTTCTTTTCTGCCAAATATTGGAACAACAATCTGTAATTCATATAATGATCATGAATGTTATGCAAATGCACGATATCCGGCTTTATCTCATCTACTTGTTTCAAAAAAGCCTTTGTTGCTCTTCGTGAGGCCAGTCCTTCGTTATCAAGGAACTTGCCTTCTGCATAATGTTCATACACATCCAGTTGTGAACCTATCTTGATAAGTTTATTCTCCGATGGGTTCATCATTCTGCCGTAGGCGATATACGAATCCCATCCATGCGCCATAGCACACAATCCTATCTGTTCGGCAATCTTTCCAGTTGAACCCCAGTTGGCGGTTACATTGATTTGTAATAATGTAGGCATTGTTCTTTTAGAATTTTGAATTTTATGAAATCAAATTCATATAATCAGAGATAAATTTTTCTTTGTCAAATAACTTTTCTGCCAAACTTCTACTATTATGTCCAAACATACTTCGCTGCTCAACGGAAATATGCAAAAACTTGTCGAAAGCTGACGCAATTTCATCTGCATTAGTTGGATCAAAAAGGAAACCATTAAAACCATCTTTCACCATCACAGGATTATCGCTAACATTACTTACCAACATTGGTTTTCCACAACAAATAGCTTCAGATATAGAATTAGAGAAACCTTCATGAAGTGAAGGTAAAGCAATTGCATCAAATTTAGGAAGCAACTCATGTACATTTTTAACTGGGTCATGTATTACAATCGTTTCCTCTAAACCATCGTGCTTGATTTGATTAATAAAACTATCATAATAAGTCTGAAGAGTACTATTAATAAAATGTTGATTGCCATACCAATTGATACAAAAAGGTTGGTCTGTTGTTTCTTTGAGTTTTTTAATAGCTACAGCAAAGCGCTTGATGTTTTTCTGAGGCTCCAAACGACAAAAGACACCTATTTGAGTTTTAGGGTTCAGAGGTGTATCACTAACCTTAAAAAGTTCAAGATCTGTATAGTTATGAATAACTCTAATTTTTTTTGCGAGATATTGTTTACACTTAGATAGATAATCACCCTGAGAACGACTGTTACACACTACATAATCAGCCCTACGATACAGCCAGCTTACCAAAATTTTCTCAATCTTAGACGGAGTACCAACAGTGTTATTACGTTCTCCTGCAATATATTTGGTTTTCTTAAATAGAAACGGAAGAAGGCTGATAAGATTTTCTCGCTGACCAAAACTAATAAAACAATCGGTACGCAATTTTAGCAAATATAAGAATACACAAAATAAATTGTAAATAGAGCTTTTATGGTATATTCTAACTCTCTCAATATCCTTATCAAACGAGTAATGATCGGGAATGCCAGCAAAGGTAATAATTCTAACTCTATGCCCTTTATTGGCTAACATATCAGCAAGTAGAGTAAGCTGATGCTCGGCTCCTCCACTTGCAAGTGAACAAATAAAAAAAGAAATATCTTTCATATCAACTAAATCAATAAATATGAACCTATAATTTCATCCCACTCTTCAGGAACAAAAGGCAACATTCCAGCAGCGGGATAAAAAGTGAGTTCGCCAAAATATATTTTACCTTTAATATTATACAAATCCACTCGCAAGAACTTAAAGCCATCGGATAGCTGTTCAGCTAGAGAAATCATATCATTAAGATTCTCTGGCATTATTTCAATATGATTCGGATCTGGTTCAAGTCCTTTTTCTCCAAATGGCAACAACTTGCCTTCTGGAGAATAGTAGTTGGCGTGATGCTCTACAAAACGTCCAAAATCAATCTTGAAACATTTTACCTTACCGTTAAAGCAAAAAAACTTATAATCTTTTAAATCTTCGAATGGATTATCTTCCTCGACATTTATAATATAATTATCTCTTATGCAGAATTTTACCCCCCTATTTTATTCCCATCCAAATTTATTAGGTCTCCAAGCCGCTCGTTCCAATTTGCAGGAGTAAACTCTCCAAATCCAGCAGCCGGATAGAATGTAATTTCACCAAAATATTCTTTATCATTTATTACATATAAGTCTATTCGAGAGAACTTAATATCCTTGCTTAGCTTGCGACAGATATACTTCATTGTTTCAAGATGTACAGGTCTTGCAACGGGAGTAATCCCGTTCTTTGCAACGGGATTCAATCCCACGAACGGCATGTGATTCCACTCCATATCATAGAAATCAATTGTTTCTTTACTATGACGGTCACGAATAACTTGACAATAGTAAGGTTCTCCATTAAAACAGAAGAATTTGTAATCCGGCAAATCTGCAACCTTATCATTCAGTTTAGGTTTATGCACTGCCATAAACTTCTCTGCTATTATTTTTCGAGGCACATTCAGATAAGGTTTCTCACGAAAAGTCTGCCCTGCATTTATCCGCATAGATGCTTCTAATCTCTTTATAGCCTTCGCTTTGTCAAAAGAAGCTTTATCCGAACAGACTACCACTCCACAGCCACCGCCCCCATGAGTCGTCTTCAAAACAAATTGGTTTGGAAGAGAATCCCAATCAATATCTTCAACTCTATCCCAAACTCCTAAAGTTGGGATTATATATTCTTGACCAATGCGCTCTGCCACATAATCTTTAGCTGCTAACTTATCCACCATCTGCGTGTACTCCAGCTTAAAATCATACAACTTCAGCCATTGTATTTTCTCTGTAAAAGTCTTAGGATTTCTCAAGTTTAGCCGTTTCCCCATATAAAAAAAATATAGCATTTTCAGATATAGTTTATCAGGAAAGAAGCGATTAGATTTTGTTAGCAATGCAACAAAAATGAGATTTGGATGATCGTAATAATATTTGATTTTATTCATAATTTTTTAAAAGAAAATATAGTAATTTGTCCTTATGAGATTCACAATTTACATAATTAGCTACTTGTACTAGCCATTTTTTTGATACTAAAGAAGGCAACAAATTTCGATTCTGTGCACCATGAATCCATCTATTCTGTATTGGTTCGAGTATTGACTTCACAGAATAACAAGATGCTTCATAATATTTATCAACCTCAATTGCCAAATTTTGCGAATTTAATATGATGGAATTTAGCTTCTGTAGCTCCTTTCTAAAAGCTTCCTCATCCAATAATTGAATATTACTTTCTTCCGAATATTGAATATATGGTATAATCTTAAAATTTAGGACTACACCAAAATCAAGTTCTACCATATATCCATAATTCCATTTCTCTTTTATCTTTAAAGGATATATATCAAAGGCAAAATTTCCCAAACCATAGAAAATAGGTTTTCCCTTATATATTTCAAATCCACTATAACAATGCTGATGATGATTAACGACAGCATCAGCACCTGCATCAACAAAGAAACGATATGTTTCCTGCATACGAGGAGAAGGTAAGTTGAAATGTTCATGTCCTCCATGCGTAATTACAAGGACATGATTGGCATTGGCTTTTGCCTCTTTTATCTTATAATATTGCTGTACTATATTAAGAGGATTAGCCCCAGCTGATGCATTTGTGGCTATTGAGAATTCGTGTTCGCAACAATTGATAATTGCAATTATCTCTTTTTCTTTCTCTATGTATAGAATCCTTGAAGCGTTACTCAAATCTGTACCTGCACCAACAGTATCTAATCCAATTTTTTTACATTCATCTAATGTTTTATTAATTCCTTTAAAGCCATAATCCAAAATATGATTATTGGCTAAAGTAACACCTTTAAAGCCTGCATATTTAATAGCGCTAGTAGTATGCGCTGAACATTTTAAATTAGGTCCTACTTTAAAAATCGGCTTATCCGCATCATCTGCAATAGGACACTCAAGATTCACAATCGAATAATCTGCCGATTTTACCCGTTCAACTAATGCATGAGAAAATATCTCAGAAAATCGTTCTTCTTCAACTTGTCTTGCCAATCTAGCTCTTGGCGCGAAGTCTCCTGCAATAATTACTTTCATATTAATATTCTTTACCCCAAATTACATTCAGCATTTTTTTTGCTTCTATATCAGAATTAAAATTCCTTAACGCAACTTCTTTTCCTCTCTCACCAATACCTCTAGCCCCTTCTGAATGCTCAATTGCCCAAATCAACTTTGAAGAAAAATCATCAGAATTTCTTTCTTCGCTAAGCAAGGCTGTTTTGCCATCCGTAAGGAATTTAGGAATATCGCCTACTTTTGTAACTACTACAGGATTTCCTGTCAATAAATATTCTCCCAACTTGGTTGGGAAACCGCATTGGGCCTGTAAACTATCCGGTCTATCTAATGCTAATATTTCAGCATTTAATAAAAGCTGCGGCATATTATATGAAGATACTATTCCCGTAAAAACAATTTTATCTTGTAGTCCATGTTGAGCAATCAATTCTAAATTTCCTGCTTCATCTTCTTTCGAAGGTGTTTTACCAATAATGTATAGTTTATAATTAGGATAACGCCGAGAAACAAGTGCAAAAGATTTTATCAGTTCATCAACTCCGTCCTTATTGTTAGAGGCAGTACCACAATAGGCAATATATTTTTCTACCCCATCTTGTTTCGATAAGCCAATAAATCTTGACGGATCAACTGTCATATTGATAACATGTGTTTTATCCGGCTCGCAGCCCATTGAAACAAAATGCTGTCGCAAAGGCTCAGAAATAGTGAATAAACCAGCCAATTTTTTACACGATTCATAGTATTTGTATGGTGTTAATCCTTTGGGCCAAGGTGTGACGTCTGGATGTTCTGTTCGTTCATGATATACTAATAAAGTACGCTTTAACATTTTCGTAATTAATTGTTGACAACCAAGCAATAAAACTCTATCTTCTTTATTTATAGATTTTATGAAAAAACTTAACGAAAAAGGTTTATATAAATGCTTTAAATACTTATTCCTTGCGAAGCAATCTTTCCATAGATATATCACATCTATACCATCATACTTTTCGGTATATCTGTCAAGTTGAAGGCTTGGCATAATAAAGACAAGCGTACACTTGATTCCCAATTTGCCAAATGATCTGACAAAGCTAAGCTCTCTATTTGTAGCAGCTGTGTTAGGAGCATAACAATAGCTAACGATATAAAATTTTGACATGTTTATTTCTTTGATTTTGAAGCATAATTAACTATATCCATAATTAAAAATCCATATAGTGGAATTAAAATTGATGATGATAACGTACCATAAAAATTGGAGTGTATCCAATAATTCCAAAATAAATAATACATAAATAGTGACGTAGCCTTAAATATATATTGTTTCCGTTGAATCGCAATAAAATAATAGTGTGCCAAATAAACTAAAATAAAAATGCATACAAAAGCACCTTTTCTACCAAAGTCTTTTACGATTGGAATATAACAAGAATGAGTTGTATAATATAATTCCCTGACTCCATCATATGTTTCTTGATTATAATAATAGATGTCAAATGCTTTAGCTATAGATACATCTCCTAACCCATATGCAGAAGAAAAAGGAAGAGTCCAGTTAATAAACCCATTAAATGTATATCTGCCATAGCCTAATTGGTTTTCATCTACATTGTCAACTCTTCGTAACTGGTAACCTGCATAAGATGCTAGCATATATTGAATTGGTCCAGACAATGTCTTTATGACAGGATTTGTTGCTTGAAGATAGTTTAAAGCTTCAGAACCGCCACCTGAATACTCATCTCTTTGGTCTGCTACCACAGAAATAAAGAAAACTAACAGTAACGATATTATTGCAACAACTCGAAGAGGTTTCTTGTAAGCCTTCAAGCTGGCATTTATTGGAAAAGCTAAAGAACAACCTATCAAATATTGTGCAAATGAAAATACAACATCAACACGTCCACCTACATTTACTGAAAACATCAAACTACCAAGCAATGGAACTAATAAAAGCACCAATTCCCAATTGGTATAAGATTTAGAAATAAAACTTTTAAATAATTTATAACCAGCGTAAACAGAAAGTGGTAACGATAAGGTTGTAATATAACTAATCCAAACAGGACGTGAACTTTGAATACTAACAAGATTAAACCTAGCCGCACTCATATTTAAATTTCCACCTAAACGAACAAAATCTACAATGGCACCAATAAAGAAAAGTAGTGCAAGAAATTTATATACTCCAAAAGAAGTTATTCTTACATCAATTCCTTCTTTTGTGATCAAATTTCTACCTTTACCAACGATTGTATAAAAACAAAGAGCAGTAAATCCTGTTAATATATTCAA
>CAKVCR010000059.1 GCA_934725835.1 uncultured Odoribacter sp. | reverse complement strand
TAAATCGTAACCTATTACTATCAAGAGCAATTAACCTACGCTCATTTCCAATAAATTACACTCTTTTCGTAACTTCTAGTTGCAAAATTACAATTATTTGTTGAGAACGAAAAACAAAAAAAGTTGAAAGTCAGCAATACCAACTCTCAACTTATCTATTTTTAGAAAAAATGATATATAAAACCTACTCTACTCGGTTTGCACTCCCCAATACATTAATTGTTTTATGCTTATAAAGCTCTTTTAACGCCTCTCGTGCAGGGCCTAAATATTTTCGCGGATCAAATTCTGCTGGTTTGGTTGCAAATACTTCACGAATTGCAGCAGTCATCGCCAAACGACCATCTGAATCAATATTAATTTTGCAAACTGCAGATGTGGCTGCTTTACGCAATTGCTCCTCCGGAATACCGACTGCATCTTTCAAGGCACCACCATATTTATTGATGATTGCCACTTTGTCCTGCGGAACTGATGAAGAGCCATGCAGCACTATAGGAAAACCAGGAATACGTCTCTCTATTTCCTCCAAAATATCAAAACGCAGTGGAGGTGGCACTAAGACACCATCAGCATTGCGAGTACATTGTTCCGGTTTAAACTTATTAGCGCCGTGAGAAGTTCCTATGGAAATTGCCAACGAATCCACGCCCGTCTTCTTTACAAAATCTTCAACCAAATCAGGACTTGTATATACATTTGCAGCAGCAACCACATCATCTTCAATACCAGCCAATACTCCGAGTTCGCCTTCAACAGTCACATCATATTGATGAGCATAATCCACCACCTTTTTAGTCAAGGCAACATTTTCTTCATATGGCAGGGCCGACCCGTCAATCATCACAGAAGAAAAGCCCATTTCAATACAAGAAACACATAACTCAAATGTATCTCCATGATCCAAATGCAGACAGATTGGTATATTGCATCCCAACTCTTTTGCATATTCTACTGCACCTTGAGCCATATACCGCAAAAGGGTCTGATTGGCATACTTACGAGCTCCACTGGATACCTGCAGAATCACTGGAGATTTTGTTTCTACGCATGCAGAAACAATAGCCTGCAGTTGCTCCATATTATTAAAATTAAAAGCAGGAATAGCATACTTACCTTCCATTGCTTTTTTAAACATTTCTCTGGAGTTTACCAGACCTAATTCTTTGTAGCTAACCATAATTTACAGTGTAATAAAGTTAATTTATTTTCTTTGTCCGAAAATTCTCAACAACATAATGAAAAGATTAATAAAGTCCAAATACAGACTCAATGCCCCGCAAATTGCCAATTTTTGAGTAAATTCATTATCTTCTGCCAAAGCCAATGCTTTAATTTTCTGTGTATCCCAAGCAATTAATCCTACAAATACTAAAACACCAATATAAGTAACAATCCAATTTAACGTAGTGCTATGAAGAAATATATTAACAACAGAAGCAATAACGATGCCTATCAAAGCCATAAAAGCCAAATTCCCTATCTTTGTCAAATCCCTCTTCGTTACAAATCCATAAATACTCATCACAGCAAAAGTCCCCGCTGTAATAAAAAAAGTTGAAGCGATAGACTCTGCTGTAAAGGCGAAAAAATAAACAGAAAAAGTTAATCCTGTCAATACAGAATACAACATAAACAAACCTGATAAGGCAGGTAAACTAAAAGAAGTAACTTTCGCCGAAATAGCCCATACCAAACCAAATTGCGCAATTAATATTGCCCAAAATAAAAAACTATTCCCAAAAACGATCTCCAATAATCGAGGACTACCTGCTACCAATGTAGCCGTACCTCCCGTCAACAACAAAGCTGTACACATCCAAATATATACACTTCTCACCAATGTATTTTCAATTACAACCGTCTCCTTATAGTCTTTTGCTGATAGTTCTCTTTGATATTCCATAATGCTATAAATATTTAATTGATTATTTACCACTGAATTTCCTGCAAACCATGTTCTCGCAGATACTCGTTTGTTCTACTAAAATGGTGATTTCCGTACCACCCCCCTCGGTTGGCAGCAAGAGGAGAGGGATGTACAGCCTTTAAAACCAAATGCTTTTTGACATCTATAAATGCTCCTTTACGCTGTGCATAAGCACCCCACAATAAAAATACCAAATGCTCCTTGCTATCAGCCAATTTCCTAATAACAGCATCGGTAAATGATTCCCAGCCTTTATTCTGATGAGAACCTGCACAATGCGCCTGTACTGTTAACGTTGAATTTAATAACAACACCCCTTGTTCAGACCATCGCTCCAGATTTCCGGACTTCGGCATTGGTATTCCTAAATCATTCTCAATTTCCTTGAAAATGTTCTGCAATGACGGAGGAAAAACCACACCGTCCGGTACAGAAAAAGAAAGACCATGTGCTTGACCTGGACCATGATAGGGATCTTGTCCTAAAATTACGACCTTAGTATTTTCAACAGAACAAAGGTTAAATGCATTAAAAATCAAACTTCCCGGAGGATACACACTTATACCCTGCCGAGCATATTCTCCTCGTACAAACTTCACCAAGTCAGAAAAGTAAGGTTTCTCAAACTCTTCTTTTAAAAGTGCTTTCCAAGATTCTTCAATTTGTACGTCCATACCGATATTTTTTCTTTTAATACTACTTAGGAATCTCCACTTTCACCTCAAACAATTTAGGCCATCGTTTTCCTGTTAGATAAAAAGTTTTACTTGTAGGATTCCAAGCAATTCCATTCAACACATCGTCTTTATCATCTAATTCTCTTTTCTCTGCAACTGTCAACAAATCACTTAAATTCATGTCATATTTAACAACTCCACTTTCAGGATCTATAGCCACAATCCGATCTGTCAACCAAACATTCGCCCATATCAAACCATCAATATATTCCAATTCGTTCAATTGCTCTACAGGACCTACATTATCATACACCTCAACTTCCTTCAAAACATTAAAAGTGGAAGGAGCTACATGATATAGCCTGTTGGTACCATCGCTCATGACCAAATGATCTTCCATCGTTGTAATCCCCCAACCTTCAGATCCATATTCGAAGGAAGACTCCAAAGAAAAAGTTTTCAAATCGTAGACAAACCCCTTACGGGAACGCCATGTAATTTGATAAATTTTCCCCTCGAAAATAGTTATTCCTTCTCCGAAATATTGTTTGTCAATACTTAACACAGAATGAATCTTACCACTTTGCATATCAACCTTACGTATCGAAGACTCACCATACAACCCTGTCCCTTCATACATAAAGCCATCTTGATAAACTAACCCCTGTGTATATGCCTCCACATCATGAGGAAATACTTTCACTACACTATATCGGCATCTAATCGGTGATTCTGCTGGTTTTACCCGTATTGTACTAGCTATTACTCCAGCCTTATTATCAGGATGCCAAGCAATAACTTTCACCATTATCAAACCCGTCTTATTGTCTCCTATCGGTAATGAAAAACGAGTCACTCCTGCCCCTAAACGCACAACTTCATGACCATCCACATAAACAGCAGAAGAATCCACTACAAAACGATTTTTGCTTTCAAACTCCACGACCAACTCATCACCGAAAGAATACAATCCATTCTTTTCCGGAGACAGCAATCTCAAGCTATTTACATATCTCACTTCCTTTTTGTTTGTTTCCACAGCCACCTCTTTATACTCTTTCTTCTTCGCATTTCCAGCCCCACAAGATGTCAATAAAGCCAAACAAATCAAACAGTACCAATAAGACATATTATTTTAACTTTCTAATTCCCATTCATACCCATCTTTCGTATCTTTCACTAATACCCCTGCAACTTTCAACTCATCTCGTATTTTGTCAGAAGTCGCCCAATCTTTCCTCTGTTTAGCCTCTGTACGAATAGCCATTACCATATCCAAGATCTTGCCCAACACTTCATGATCTTTACTTACAGTCTCAGTTTCTGCCTTGAGTCCTAATATATTAAATACAAAATCGTGGTATAACTTTCTTAACTTATCCAAATTTTCTACACTTATTTTCTCTACACCGGCAACAAGAGAATTTATCATTCTCACACCATCAAACAAATGAGAAATCAATATAGGAGTATTCAAATCATCATTGATAGCCTCAAAACATTTTGCGACTAAAGCATCAACATCAATAGTATTCTCTGCACCAGCCTTCACCTTTTCTAAAGAGGCCATCGCTGCCATCAAACGCTCATAACCTTTCTGGGCTGCTTTTAAAGCATCATTTGAAAAATCGAGCGGACTTCTATAATGAGCTTGCAGAATAAAAAAACGAACTGTCATTGGCGAATAGGCTTGTTCCAATACCTCATTATCACCAGAAAACAACTGGTCTAAGGTTATAAAATTTCCCAATGACTTACCCATCTTCTTTCCATTGATAGTCACCATATTATTATGCATCCAGTATTTTACAGCCTCATGCCCATAAGCTGCCGTACTTTGCGCAATTTCACACTCATGATGAGGGAATTGTAAATCCAAACCGCCGCCATGAATATCAAAACGATCTCCCAAGTATTTTTGACTCATACAAGAACACTCCAAATGCCAACCAGGGAATCCATCACCCCAAGGTGACGGCCAGCGCATAATGTGTTCAGGTGTTGCTTTTTTCCACAGAGCGAAATCTGCAGGATTGTGCTTTTCCTCCTGACCATCTAATTGACGCGTATTTGCCAACAATTCATCAACCCTACGGCCAGACAATTTTCCATAATCGTACTTTTTATTATAAGCCTCTACATCAAAATAGATACTCCCGTCGCTTTCATAAGCGAATCCATTGTCCAATATCCTTTTAACCAATTCCATCTGCTCAATAATATGACCGGAAGCATGCGGTTCGATACTTGGAGACAATGTATTCAATTGCTCCATATTTTTATGGTAACGGTTCGTATAGAATTGCACAATTTCCATCGGCTCCAGCCTTTCTAATTTTGCCTTCTTTTCTATTTTATCCTCACCATCATCACTATCATTCGTCAAATGCCCCACATCTGTGATATTCCTTACATATCTCACCTTGTATCCAAGATACTGCAAATACCTAAATACCAAATCAAATGTAATAGCAGGACGAGCGTGTCCCAAATGCGCATCTCCATAAACTGTTGGTCCACAAACATACAATCCCACAAAAGGAGGGTTAATAGGCTCAAACACTTCTTTATGTCTTGAAAGAGTGTTATATATACTCAATTTGTTATCCATCTTAATATATATTATTTACTCGGTAAAGATAAAAAAACTTTCATAGATAAGAAAGCAAAAACAAGGTAATAAAATTAAAGGCTGAAAGCCTCTTAAAAGACTCCAGCCTGTAATCTCATATATTCACAAAATCTATTTTAAATTACAGAATCAACTTATACCCTTTTCCATGAACATTTATAATTTCTACTGACGGATCCTTTTTCAGATGTTTACGCAATTTTGTGATATACACATCCATGCTTCTAGCATTGAAATAATTGTCATCTGCCCAGATATTCTTCAATGCATAATTTCTCTCCAGCACTTTATTCACATTCAAGCATAATAATTTCAATAATTCCGATTCTTTTGTCGTCAACTTCTGATCCTCTACTCCATCACTCAAAGTCTGTTTCTTTGAGTTAAATGTCAATTTTCCGATTTTAAAAATCTCCTGTTCATCTTCAGGCTTCAAACCCGTAGAGCGGCGCAACACTGCCTCTATACGCAGCAACAATTCCTCCATAGAAAAAGGCTTGCTCATATAATCATCTGCACCTATTTTAAAACCCTCCAAAACATCTTCTTTCATATTCTTGGCTGTCAAGAAAATGATTGGAATTTCACTATTGATTTGCCGAACTTCCCTAGCCAATGTAAAGCCATCTTTTTTGGGCATCATTACATCAAAAATACAGATATCAAACGGTTGATTCAAAAAAGCATCATAAGCAATTTCTCCATCCTCGCACAACACCGCATCAAAACCTTTAGCTCTCAAATATTCCTTCAGAAGCATACCAAGATTAGTATCATCTTCCGCTAACAAAATTTTTATTTTCTCTTCCATAACTATTATGTATTTAATTCAAATCTTTGAAAAGATACGTATTTAGAAAAATAAAGTTCTCTTCACCTTTTGTTTCTTTGCAGCCAAGGGCAAAACAACATCAAAACGACTTCCTTTACCTTCTTCACTCTCCACCTCAATATGTCCTCCATGTGCTTCCACAATAGTCTTCACATAAGACAACCCCAAACCAAAACCTTTTACATCATGGAGATTTCCGGTAGAGACCCTGTAAAACCTTTCAAAGATCATTTTCTGTTCTTTTACTGCAATTCCTATGCCATTATCTATGACACTTACTATAATATTATCACCTTTGTTTTTTGTACTAACACTAATTTCAGGCGTTCTGGCACAATATTTTATAGCATTATCCAATAAATTGGACACCACATTTGTTATATGAACTTCGTCAGCATACACATCATCCCATTCTGCCTCTGGATAACAAAATATTTTACCCCCCTTATCCTCCACCCGCAGACTAAACTTAACAACTAATCCCTCCACCACTTCATTCAAATTAACATTCTTTAATTTCAATTTCATACGAGTTTCAGTAAACAAAGCTGTTTGCAACACCTTTTCCACCTGATATGTCAAACGTTTACTCTCATCTCGAATAATACCAGCTACACGATTGACACTTTCAGACGAATGACTCACAGCACCATCTTTCAGCATTTGTGCCGCCAATGAAATAGTTGCTATCGGAGTTTTAAACTCATGTGTCATATTGTTGATAAAATCATTCTTAATCACTGACAACTTTTTCTGTTTCACTATTTCCAAAATACAAAACACAAAACAAGAAATTAGCAACAACGTAATCAACAAGCTAGGCAACAACATATAAACCGAAGAAAACAAATCATTCGATAATCCAGGAAATATCACAAATAATGTCGCCCCAACAGAAACTTCATCTATAGCCAACCTCCAATGATACGAATAATCCGAACTACTATTAAAAAAATTAGGAGACATTAAAATGAAACGCTCTCTCTCTTTGACGGCATATTCAAAATTATTTGTTACGCCGTTTTTATGCAGGCATTCTCTGATGATATTACTAAAATCCAACTCCTCTAATTGAACCTCCAAACTTGGAGTATATTGTTCCTTATTCACAACCACCAGATCATATTCTTTCCCAAATTTTTCCTTTAATGCCTGACGCGATTTTTCAATCGAATTCAACAACCCTTTATTCCCCTTTTGTCCGAAGGCATCATTAACAACCGTCCCCTTTTCTCCATATTTTAAAGGAGAATCAGCATAATCAATGACAATATTCATATTCTGCATCGGAATTTCCATACCCAATCCCCAAGGCATTCCCAACACCGTTTTCTCTCGCTTTTCATAGGAGATACTCCTTGTCTTGCCTACCTGCTCTTTCTCCCGAACCTGCTCATCAAGAACGGTCATCACCTGATCTACAGACTTATTTACCAAATAGTCAAACTGAGCCTTTTTCAGCTTAAAAGCCGTCTGGAAATACCGGGCTTGCATAAAAATCAAGCCCAATAAAGCAGCACTCACAACAGCGCCCAGTATGATGATTTGCTTTTTTCTCATACCTACAAATTTAACATTTCCAGATTACACAGCCACACACTTAACAGACTTTAACCTTCAAAATATTTTTATAACACAAAAACCAGGCTCTATCAAAATAAGCTCATTTGACTACCGATTTCTTTTTCTATATTTTTCCCCAAATGCTTATACGCCAACTCCGTGACCTCTCTCCCCCGAGGCGTACGTTTTAAAAATCCTTCCTTAATCAAAAAAGGTTCATAAACTTCTTCCAATGTCCCGGCATCCTCTCCGACAGCCGTTGCAATAGTAGTCAAACCTACCGGACCTCCCTTGAATTTTTCAATAATGGTCAACAAAATCTTATTATCCATCTCATCTAATCCATATTTATCAATATTCAAGGCCTCCAAAGCGTACTTTGTAATTTCATGGTCAATAGCCCCATTCCCCTTCACCATCGCAAAATCCCGCACCCTTCTCAATAGAGCATTAGCTATACGTGGAGTTCCACGGCTACGCAATGCTATCTCTCTCGCAGCTTGAGACGTTATGCCTACATTCAAAATAGAAGCCGAACGATTTACAATTCCCGTCAATACATCCATATCGTAATATTCCAAATGACAATTGATGCCAAAACGTGCCCTCAAAGGTGCTGTTAACAATCCACTTCGTGTTGTCGCTCCAATCAAAGTAAAAGGATTAATTTGAATTTGAATAGAACGCGCAGCCGGACCTTTGTCAATCATTATATCTATGCGATAATCCTCCATCGCAGAGTACAAATATTCTTCAACTACAGGACTCAAACGATGAATTTCATCAATAAACAACACATCGTTTTCCTCCAAATTCGTTAACAGTCCTGCTAAATCTCCGGGTTTATCCAACACAGGACCAGACGTCACTTTAATTCCGACTCCCAATTCATTGGCGATAATAGTAGACAAGGTCGTTTTTCCCAAACCCGGAGGTCCATGCAGAATAACATGATCCAAAGATTCGCCTCGCATCTTCGCAGCTCGCACAAAAATTTCTAAATTTTCAACAACCTTCTTCTGCCCTTGAAAATCTCCAAAATTCAATGGTCTTAATGCCCGTTCAAACTCTCGGTCGGATTCTTTCAACGTATGATCTCTAATATCAAATTCGCCCATATTTTATCTATTTCTATTTCCCCCTCTTTTGCCTTGCAAAATTAATCTTTTCCCAATAAACTGATAACATCTTCCTCAATCTTACAAATCGGCAGATAAGCACCATACTTAATATTCTGACGCAGTTCATATTCCACATTATAGCGTCCCCGATACACCTCTCTCATCATTTCTTGCGACACATCTTTTCCCTTCCGAGCTTTCCTCAACATCAACTTACAAACCTCTTTACACAACAGCAACACCAAATCATACAAATTGTGCCCCCGTACAAACAAATACACATTATCAGACGTTAAACCTAATTCGCTATATCTTTCTTTAACGACATCCAAATTAGCATTCGGATACTTACGTCCCAAAGCCTCAGTTTTTTTTCCCACTTTAACTCGCCACTCCTCTAGTACAGGCTCGCCATGTTCGCAAATCAATGGTCTTCTTTTCGAATTGGCAAGGCTGAGATATGTATCGAACTCGGCCTGACTAAAAAGCGTAGGATCTGCATTTTGAAAATACAAATGCCAGACAAAAAGTTCATACAAAACATTCGAAAATGTCATAAAAAAACGATGAAAATCAAAGACTGTATTTTTCATATGGGTCGCCCTACTGCACACATCATCCAACCCATCTGCAAAACAATGATGATTTTCAAACGAATATGTATAAGTCTGCAAAACAAAATGAGCCACATCAATTTCTCTCTCCCTCAGCAAATAGCGGTAGTCGCTATCTATACAGATGAAGAAATTGGGATTTAGAAAATCAAAATACTTCAAGCATTGCGTCACACCAAACGTCTCCCGACCAAATTCATTTCTAGATCCAGCTAAAAAATGGAATTTATCCTCGGGACGGAAATGCTTTAACACAGCGCCCCAGAAAGCGATATCATCTTTGTTTTCCACATGAACGGCAGCTCGACACCTGAACATCCGGGCGTCCAAAGCGAATCGCCGGGCTGCAGCCGAATAATAAGCCGCACGTTCAGCAACTCCCATTACCTTCTCTTTTCTTGAACAGCCTCCCAACATACACCTTTCACTTTTTCATCTTTACTAAATCCTCCACAAAAACCAATTTATCACCCCAACCATCCCCAAACAAACTCGGAGAATGAGTAGATGTTATAATCTGACAATTCGGATTCAGGCGTCGTATCTCCTCAAACAATTTATACTGCCATTCAATATGCAACGAAATCTCAGGTTCATCCATCAACAAAATATAGGGTTGCTCTTCCATCAGAAAAACACGCATCAGAATCAACAACAGTTGCTTCTCGCCAGACGACAGTTTATACAGCGGAATTTCCTCTCCATCATCCACAAAGACCAAATGATTCGTATGAGGGTCTATCCTTATTACTTTTTTTGTTTTCACAAACAAACGGTCGACCGTCTCAAAAAACATCCGAATACGTTTATTGATACAATCCGCCTCCTCCGGAAAATTGGTAGCTTTCAGGCGATAATCGGAAAACGAAGGATTCTTTCCGCCGATATCATACACAATAGTATGCAATTCATTGTACAACTGACTATACTCCTTACCCGCCTTGGGCCTATCCCTAAACGGGACATCAAACGTACTAATTTTCTGATATCTCACTCCATCTAACGCCTTTTTCAACTCTAAAGCTGACATCTTCTGATGAAACTCCACATCTCGCCCACCAACATCCATTTTCACATCAACACCATAAGCCTTAAGCCTTTTTACATCAGCAATCATTACCGAATCGATAATATTAAATAGGGTAGTTTTACCGCTACCATTGATACCAATCAGAATATTCACATCCGGATTCAACTTTTCCCAACAGAAATCATATTTTCGCCACAAATCCCGAATTTCTATACTGCAAATAACATTGTCCATAAGTACAGTCATTAAATTAATAGCATACCACAAACTTACGATTTTTTTTATAATTTTGCGCACTAAAATTACAGATACTCAAACATGAAAGTAAAAATATTATTCCTGACCTTACTCTTCATTCCTGCATTTCTGTATGCACAAACAACCAAAGACACTCTCGTAGTCTATCCGTCAGAAAAATTTTCCGCTAAACAGTTGATTCTCCCAACCACATTAATAGCGGTAGGCTCTTGGGGCATTAATAACGGTTGGTTCAATAAAATCAACAATAAAATTCAAAATAAAATGACTGACTGGCGAGATAATGATTACATCCATATTGACGATTACATCCAATATTTGCCTGTCGCCTCTCATTTAGGCCTTGGACTATTAGGAGTACAAGCCAAACACTCTTTCAAAGAAAGGCTTATCATCACTGCCACATCCTACCTATCAATGGGCATAATCGTCAGATTACTCAAGCTTGCCATTAATGAAAAGCGTCCGGACAGCAAAGCACGCAACTCATTCCCATCCGGGCACACAGCTACCGTCTTCATGGGAGCAGAACTTGTCCGCAAAGAATACGGCACCGGCTACGGCATCGGAGCTTACTCCATAGCCTTTGGCGTTGCATTTCTACGATTATACAACGGCAGACACTGGCTCAACGATATCCTTGCCGGAGCAGGCCTTGGCATCCTAACCGCACAGCTCGGCTATTGGCTGCTGCCACTCAACCGCAAATTATTTCGTCTAGATAAAAAAAATGTACCGACAATCATAGCCTGTCCTTACTACAATCCGCAACAAAAGACAACCGGAGGAGTATTTGCCCTCTATTTCTAATACACATCAACACTATTCTATCATGAAAGCATTCCATACTATCATTCTGCTGATTTTTTCAAATATTTTCATGACCTTTGCTTGGTATGGTCATTTAAAACTGAGCGAAATGAAAATCACCACAAATTGGCCACTCTTTGGAATTATCCTACTCTCCTGGGGAATGGCATTCTTTGAATATTCTCTGCAAATCCCCGCCAATAGAATTGGCTTCCAAGGCAACGGAGGACCATTCTCTCTACTGCAACTAAAAGTCATTCAAGAAGTCATTACCCTCATCATTTTTGCAGTCTTCACCATGATATTCTTTCAAGGAGAGACTCTTAAATGGAATCATCTGGCAGCAGCCATATGTTTAGTTATGGCTGTATATTTCGTATTCATGAAATAAACAACTCACACAAAAAAAAATAACATTTTGTGTGTTAAAGTTATGACTTAATATTTGGAATTATATGTATTATGCATATATTTGCAGTGCAATTATATATGATATATACATACATATCACTCTTAATTATTAATAGATGCAAAAATACATAGACACACTCCGAACCTTGAATTACGAATTGGTTAAAAACCTTGGATTGTTCAAAAGACGCGCTAACATGACATTCAGTCAACGTCACATCCTTTATCATATCAACAATCATCCTGGACTTTCCATTCGTGAACTAGCGTCACTACTATACGTTGACCATTCCACTATGAGCCGCAACATTAAAAAACTGGAACAAGACGGATGGATTGAAATCTATCAGGACGATACAGACAAAAGAAAAAAGATAATC
>CAKVCR010000058.1 GCA_934725835.1 uncultured Odoribacter sp. | reverse complement strand
TATCAAAACTGATAAGAGTATTTTCTATTTGTATCATATCATCATATTAAAAGAGCCCCACCCAAACAGTGAGGCTCAAAATCAATTAGTTTTCGCAAGGAAAATTATTTTATCAAGCTCTTTCCTGTCATTTCTGCTGGCTGAGACACTCCCATAATCTGCAAAACAGTCGGAGCAACATCTGCCAACACCCCACTACTCAGCTCTTTATTTTGAGCGTCTGTCACCCAGATACAAGGCACAGGATTCAAAGAGTGAGCTGTATTAGGCGTTCCATCGGCATTTTCTGCATGATCTGCATTACCGTGATCTGCTATAATCAATACATCATAACCATTGGCGCGGGCTGCAGTCACAACTTTCTCAACACAACGGTCAACCGTTTCTACTGCTTTCTGAATAGCGGTATATACACCAGTATGGCCTACCATATCACCATTGGCAAAATTCAAGCACACAAAATCAGCTGATTTAGCATTTAATTGCTCAACTAACCTTTCTGCCACTTCCGGAGCAGACATTTCCGGCTTTAAATCATAGGTTGCCACCTTGGGGGACGGCACAAGAATACGGCTTTCTCCTTCAAACGGAGCTTCACGTCCACCATTGAAGAAGAATGTCACGTGTGCATATTTTTCAGTCTCAGCAATACGAAGCTGTTTTAATCCCGCCTTACTGATTACCTCTCCCAAAGTATTTTCTACGTTTTCTTTATTGAACAAGATATGTAATCCTTCAAATGTTGCATCATACGGAGTCATACAGCAATAATATAAAGGCATTGTATGCATTCCATATTCAGGCAGATCTTTCTGAGTCAAAGCAATAGTCAACTCTTTTGCACGGTCGTTACGATAGTTGAAGAATATCACCATATCCCCTGGTTCAATAACACCCACCGGCTTATTGTCACTTCCTACGTGTACAATCGGTTTTATAAATTCATCAGTGATTCCCTCATCATACGATTTCTGAACAGCCACCTCAACATGCTGGGTTGGTACACCGATACCTTTTACAATCAAATCATATGCCTCTTTAATACGCTCCCAACGATTGTCACGATCCATTGCATAATAACGTCCCACAACCGAAGCAATACGTCCTGTAGATTTATCCATATGCTCTCGCAGCTCTTTCAAGAAGCCCAATCCACTTTTCGGGTCGGTATCACGCCCGTCCATAAAGCAATGAATAAATGTCTTCTCAATACCATACTCTTTTGATACATCGCATAGTTTCTTCAAATGCTCCAAAGAACTATGAACACCTCCATCAGAAACCAAACCCATAAAATGCACCTGCTTCTTATTATCTCGAGCATAGGTAAAGGCCTTAACAATCTCAGGATTCTGCAAGATTGTATTTTCACGACAAGCCTTGTTGATACGCACTAAATCCTGATCAACAATACGACCTGCCCCAATATTCAAATGTCCGACCTCTGAATTTCCCATCTGACCGTCTGGCAGACCTACATTCTCACCACAAGTCAGAAGAGTTGAATGAGGATATTTCTCTGTTAATGACGAAATAAAAGGAGTTGGTGTATTGAAAATCGCATCCGCATGATCATGCTTACCAATTCCCCAACCATCCAAAATCATTAATAATACTCTAGTCATAGCTATATTTATTTATTGATTGATTATTATTTCAATGTATAACCGGACAACAAAATTAACTCTTTCTACCAAATTAGAATAGATAAAAAACTATTGTCCCAAATATTTCAACGGAAACGTTTGTAAGTAGAAAACATATCGAAATCTAAAACATCATAACAACCTAATATGGGCCTCGGCTTTCCATGTCAAAGTGCGCAAATCTGCACCCTCTATAATGGCAGCCTTACCGGAACACATTGGATGCAAAGAAAAAATAACATCCAATACAGGCAACATCGGCTCTTCTACATGAAAGCATTCGCTTCCTCTACAAACAAAATCAGGCACTATCAAACCGCCATAAAATTCCAATCCGGCAATTTCATGTACTTCATCCCCTGTATCTACAACCTCAACATTCCCATTATTGTCAAAGTCTATATAACCGTTTTTCACCAATGGGAAACCCGGCCAATAAATGTAATTTGCAGCAATTTTACGCATAGCATTCCAACATTATCTTCGTAATCCCTGTTTCAATCGTTTCTCTGTTTCTCGCGAAATATAAGGACGAAACAATTGATTATCCCACGAAATTCCTTTAAATTCCATCAAATTAATCGGTTTTTCTTTCTTACCAGGAACAACTTTCCCATTTTTATAAATCTTAGGTCGCTCTTTTTCCGAGACCTCCTCCATATAACGGATCTCTAAATGCGAATAGACAGAGTCCACATATTGGGACCAATTATACACTCGTTTCACAGTATCAGGAGCGACTGTTATACTTCTCACATGCAAAGTATCTTTTCTATCATCAGACAAAAAATACGAAGCAATCCTTCTGGCTCGATTTCTTGAAATCGAATCAAACCGAAGAGTCGTGCTGAATTTATACAATCCGGGCACAATACTATCAATCGTTACTATCACCACAGAATCCAACAAAATGGTATCCAATGCCACCGTATCCAACTTTTGCGGAAAATAATTGACAGAATCATTCGCCTTCAACTCTTTCACCACTCTATCTACAACAGTTAATTGCTTGTTTAAACTGTCGATGATAAAATCATACATCTTCGAAAACTTATTTGTCTGTGCTGAATAAAAATAGAGACACGAATCAAACTCTTCTCGGGTAATCCCATATTTTTTGAAAAGTTCGTTATAATAAGCATAATTCTTCTTCTCCTCATATCCATACATTCCCCTTCCCACTGCCAATGTTCCATCTACCTTATGCATATCCAGCAGAAGCCATTTAAACTCCTCCATATCCAGTGGAATTTCCTTCTTTCTACAAGAAAATGTAATACACACTAACAATCCAATCAACAGACCAAAAGCAATTCTCCTTATCATAACGCATTCTTTATTTTCTTATACAATTCGGATGAAAAAATAAAATCATTTAAATATTTATTGTCTGCATGGGCAATCATATCCTTATTACCCTCCCACTCCTTGCGACCTTCATGAATAAAAACAATCTTCTCCCCTATCTCAAAAACAGAATTCATATCATGAGTATTTACCACTGTTGTCATTTTATACTCATGTGTAATTTCACTAATCAAATTATCAATCACAATAGAAGTCAATGGATCCAGACCGGAATTCGGCTCATCACAAAAAAGATATTTAGGACTCAACACAATGGCTCGTGCAATAGCCACCCGCTTTTTCATTCCGCCACTAATTTCCGACGGATAGAGCCGCTCTGCATTATGCAAATCCACACGGTTCAAACAAAATATAGCCCGTTCAATCTTCTCCTTTTCCGAATATTCAGAAAAAAGATTCAATGGAAACATCACATTTTCCAATACTGTCAACGAATCAAACAATGCTCCTCCCTGAAAAACTACTCCAATCTCCTTCCTGAAATCCTTCAACTGCTTGGCATCCATAGCAGCCAAATCCCTGTCGTCATAATAAATATGACCATGGTCTATAGTATGCAAGGCTATCAAAGACTTCAGCAAAACAGTTTTTCCAGAACCACTTTTGCCGATAATCAAATTTACCTTTCCGGCCTCAAAAGAAACATTTATATCTGATAAAACCCTTTTACTTTCAAAAGATTTATCAAGCGATTCAACTCTAATCATTACAACATAATTTGCGTTAATATCAGATTCGCTGTCAGGATAGCTATACTACTATCCACCACTGCTTTTGTCCCCGCCTTACCGACTTCCAACGCTCCTCCTTGTACATAATAACCATAAAATGCTGGTATAGAAGTGAAAATAAAAGCAAAAAACAGACTCTTCACGATAGAATAGGTAACATAATAAGGATTAAAAGTGAAATGCAAACCATATATAAAATCCTCAAAATTCACGACTCCACTCACCAGCCCGGATATCAGCCCACCCAATATACCGATAAAAACACTGAAAATATAGAGGATTGGATTAATTACAAACGAAGCAATTATTTTCGGTCCCACCAAATATGCCACCGAGTTTACACCCATTGTCTCCAACGCCTCAATCTGTTCCGTAATTCTCATACTGCCTATTTCCGAAGCAATGTTACTGCCTATTTTTCCTGCCAGTATCAAGCTTACAATCGTTGAGGAAAACTCCAGCAGCATCGTTTCCCGGGTCAAATACCCAATCAAATACCGTGGTAACAACGGACTCTGCATATTATATGCCGTCTGTAAAGTCAATACCGCCCCGATAAAAAACGATATAATCACCACCAATGCAATAGAGTTCAATCCCAGTTTTTCAAACTCCAAAACCAATTCTCGGATATAGACCTTTTTCTTCTCCGGACGTCCGAATGCCCGTCGGATAAAAATGATATATAAACCCAATTTAGCCAAAAACTTCATATCCTCATCCTATTACAAAAAATCAAGGTAAAAGTATAAATTATAATTGGACTTTCCCATTTCCTATCTAAAAAAACAGTACATTTGGTATATCTTTTGAAACAGATATATGAGATGTACAATTAAAATAAAATCATTCGAATGAACCACAATACATATTGCGTTATTATGGCTGGCGGTATCGGTAATCGTTTTTGGCCTGTCAGCAACCGCCATTGCCCAAAACAGTTTTCAGATATTCTACACACCGGCAAAAGTTTCATACGACAAACATACGAGCGCATTTCTCAGATATTCCCGGATAATCATATATTTATTGTCACAGGGAAAGAATACGAAGAAATCACCCACCATCAGATTCCTGAGATACCGACAGAAAACATTCTCAAAGAGCCATATGTACGAAATACAGCCACCTGCATTGCCTATGCAGCCTACAAAATAAAGGGCATCAATCCGGATGCCATCATGGTCACAATACCTTCCGATCATTTTATTAGCAACGATTATGCCTACTTGCAAGACTTACAAGAGGGCATGCGATTTGTGTCAACCAATGGAGGCTTGCTGACCATCGGAATCACTCCTACACGCGCAGAAACTGAATATGGATACATACAAGTAAAATCCAAAGACAACACCCAAAAAATATCCGCCGTCAAGACATTTACAGAAAAACCCAGTACTGAAATAGCACAAATATTTTACGATTCTGACGAATTCTTATGGAATGCCGGCATTTTCATTTGGTGCATCAAAGACATCATTGAAGAGTTCAAAATCCACATGTACGACCTTCATGCCCTATTCTCAACCGACAGCAAACTGAATACACCGGCAGAACCCTCGTTCATCCAGAGTGTATATGGACAATGTCACAATATTTCCATCGATGTGGGTATTATGGAAAAATCACAACATGTATATGTACTGAAAGGTCATTTCGGCTGGTCTGACGTTGGTACTTGGCATGCATTTCACGCATTGTGCAACAAAGATGAGCACAATAATGTTTCCAATTCCGGTAAAGTAATCTTAAACGAATCAAATAACTGCATCGTCAACGTACCTCCCCGTAAAAATGTAGTTATACAAGGAGTTGATAATCTGATTATCGCAGAAAAGGACAACTACCTGATGATATGCAACCGTAAAGACGAAGAAAAGATCAAACGCTTTGAAAAATTCTTCCGTAGAAAACAACAATCTTAAATCACAAATAACAAGTGCGCTCGGAAATATACATCATTCCGGGCGCACTCATTAATCATTCAAATCGTTATATAGTAACTTTCACCTCCTCAATACGTGCATTCTTCACACTTAATATCGTAAAAGTAACATCACCCACCTCAACAACTTCACCTTCTTGCGGAATACTCTGATTAAAATACAGAATCAAACCGGCCAACGTCTCATATTCTTCCCGTTCCTCAAGCTCCAGACGATACTTTTCATTCAGATAATCCACCTCCAGACGTCCGGAGAAAATATATTCATGCGGAGAAATCATCTCTTCCTTCAGATTCAAATGATCGTGCTCGTCTTCGATTTCCCCGAAGATTTCCTCCATAATATCCTCTATCGTAACAATACCTGCCGTCACGCCAAACTCATCCACCACCACTGCAATACTCTTCTGATCTTTAAAGAACAGATTTAACAAACGCTGTGCAGCCATTGTTTCCGGCACAATCAACACCTTGCTCAATGCCTTACTAATAGTTGGCGGATTATGGAACAATGTAGAAATATGCACATATCCAATGATATCATCTATACTCTCTTTATAAATCAATATTCGAGACAAACCGGTCTTTATAAACAATTGAGACAACTCCTCTATTGAACTGTCAATAGACAAAGCCACCACATCCGGACGTGGAACGATACATTCCCTCAACTTCACCTCAGAAAAATCCAAAGCATTCCTAAACAATTTAATCTCATGCACCTCCTCCTCCTCCTGAGCACCTGCTTCACCCTCTTCGATTAGATTATTCAAGTCAATTTTTCCGAATGCACGATTTTCCTCCTTACTTTCCAACTTTTTACCGGTAAACAGGCGCAAAAAAATTCCCCCTAACCATACCGAAAAATAAGACAACGGGAAAAAAAGCAGATAAAACAAAAATACCGGTACTGCAAAAATCTTCAAGAAAAGATTCGAACGCAGACGGAAAACCGTCTTTGGCAAAAACTCTGCAAAAACCAATATAATCAATGTTGAAATAACAGTCTCCACAAACAACTCCGCACCTACAGACAAATTCAGGAAAGACAGATTCTGTAACAGTAATTCAGACATAAAAATACCATAAATTACCATTACCACATTGTTGCCAACCAAAATGGTGGTAATATACATTCCGGAATTTGAAACAAACAGATCAATCAATGCCTGCGATACGCCTTTATTCGACTTATCAATCTCGATTCTCAACTTATTTGAAGTCAAGAATGCAATCTCCATACCTGAAAAAAATGCAGATAACAGAAGACAAACCAATATAATAATCAATGAAGCGGTCATTGGATATTTTTATTATCAATTTCAACTTTCCCGGTAATTCCGTAAAACATCGGATTGTTCATATCCTGATCGGATTTAAATCCTTTATGTCCTTCTATCACTTGCTCCCCGGATGTCAACTTCACATACCTGTCCGAATAGATAATTTGCTTTTCCACATCCCAATACAACAACTCTGTTTCCAATTTTTTGCCTTCTTCATTCACCACCACCACTTCATTCCTGGCTTCCCACAAATTCTTTTCTTCAAACTTCTTGGCATATTTACATTTGATAGAACCTATCATCTTTCCATCCTTGTCATAAGAAATCGCATAAAGCCCCTTTGGAAACTCCTCATACTTTTCCTTACCTTCTGTCATTTTGATATACTCGGAAGTTATTACTTTATACTTGATGCGTGCAGAATCCGAATATATCATCTCTAACTCATGTCCGGTCATCTCCGGACGAGCATCACCGACAGCAATGCGATTAACATCCTGCACATCATTTTTACAAGACAAAAGCATTACTGTCCCCAACAGGACAATAATGCTTTGAAAATTTATTATTCTTGAAAATATATATCTCATCTATTTCAAATCCTATTTTGCAAAACGGGCAGTGGTCGTTTCATTAATCCAATCCCCAATTTTCACACTTGCACCTTCAGTTACACTTCTAAAGAAAGCTTCATCCTTACTGGGGAAGTGTGGAGTATAAGAAGCAATTAACTTATTTACTTCCTCTGCTACGCTCGGGTCAACTTGTTTTGCTTTATTGAATTTATCGACAGCAGCCCAAAACACCGATGCATGGTCAAAAGCATCTTCTCCATAGTTATTTGCATAAGCAGCATAAGCCTTTCCAATCAAAATATAAGCGGCACCGTTTTGTGCATTGCACCCAATCGCCTGCAAAGCAGCACGTTTTGCTTCAGCATACTGTTTTTTCGCCAATTTCAACTGAGCTTGTCTCAAGCAATAGTCACCCTTGGCGGTCTCATCCTCAGCCTTAGAGATTGCTTCCTGCAGATAAGCATCAGCCTTATCCCAATCCTGACGTTTCAGGAACATTGTCGCCAAACTATAAGCAGCCTCAGCGGAAGGATCTAACTTATACAATTGCTCGGTTGCAGCAGTATATAATGCCAAATGTTCACATTCATTACGACGCAACAGAGCAACCACAGACTTGATATTATCCACATCCTCCGGAGCAGTATTATACTTTTCTGTCAACAAACGATCCAACGTTTCGCAATCTGCAGCTCCTGAACTGAAAAACATTCCGTCAACACGACCTTTCATCTCCTTGAAAGATTCCGGTTTCTTGGCAAATTTCAAAGCACGGTCAACAAAAGCAGACACTTTCATATATTGCTTGATATACTCGTCACGGGAAACCAAATTCTTCTTCATCAAATCTCCGGCAGCAAAAAATAGCACCTGCACAGTAATCGGGTGACTCTTATTACCTTCCATTTCAAAAGATTTGCACAAATAGCCGTATGCCTCTTTTAACTCTTCATCATTAGCCACACCCAACTGAATCAGCGTAGCACCCTTCTTTCCCAAAATATACCCCTCACCAAAACGCGGATTGATATAATTATACTGTATCCACTGGTCATAGACCATTTTCAAGGAATCGATATAGGCACGATCCTTAGTCTGCTTGTACAAACCTGCAAACAAATCCTCCCCTTTAGTATAGGTCAATGTCTGAAAAACAGGAGCATTGTGGAAAACATAACTCCATGCCGGCAGTGCTTCTTTATAATTCTTCTGTTTCAAAAATTCAGAATAAATCGACGCATTTTCAATCGTTTTCACACTGTCCACTCCGTATTTTGACTGTACTGTCTGAGCCTTTGCAGCACCTCCAATCAAGCAAACCCCACATGCTAAAGCAACAATTTTCTTCATGACTTTATTTTTAAGTTTCGTATAGTTTATCTATTATTCATTCCAAGGCAAAAATACCACTAATTTTCCAAAATAGCCAATATCACGTACGAATTTTCATGTCTGCTCCTATTTTTTAGCAAAGACCAATATTTCATTCAACCCAAGAAACCCCAATGTTCTACAATACTCAACTTCATTCGGCAGCTTTTTCTCCAGAAAAACACTATTGCCACCGGTTACAACCACTCGCCCATTTTCAAATGCTTCCATGAACTCATCTATATAACTTCTCACCTCAAAAAGCATGCCATTCATAACTCCATTTCGAATGGCCTCCTCCGTCGTATGCCCCATGCCTCCATATTCATGCGAAGATACCACCAGAGGTAGTCTGGCTGTAAAATGCTGCAAACCACGGAAACGCATATCCACTCCCGGCGATATATTTCCACCCAAGAATGTTCCTTCCGCATCCACATAATTAAAAGTGATACAGGTTCCTGAATCAATTACCAACAATGGACAACCGGGATACATCCCCATTGCACCGGTACAAATCGCAATTCTGTCAAAACCCAACGTAGCCGGTGTCGCATATCCAATCTTCAACGGCAAAGGCATCTGCGAAGAGGCCTCAACCCACCAATCCACGGCTCCTTTCAGCATCTCCCGCATATCATCGGGGATTTTTCCACTCCCCGACAGTAACAAATCCACACGTTCGCCCATCCCTCTGTATTTTCCGATATCCTCCAGCAAATCATCTCCACAATATTTTGCCGCCACCAGCTGATTGCCCTTAAAAAAAGCATATTTCATACGGGTATTTCCCGCATCAACCACCAAATTCATAATGCCCTATCTTTTAATTCCTTGACAATTTCTGCCATTCGGCTTACATCCTTTACATCCATAAATATAAGCGATAATTTATCATTTTTTTCGCTAAAACGGCAAGCTACAGTCTGCTGCTGCACAAACTTCAAGACATTGGCAAAAACATCCGATTTGTAAAACAGTGACGATTGGTCACTCACAAAATACATGGTCATCTTGCCATTTTTTGCCAGCAGGCGCTCAATACCCATAGCCATACACCATCTTCTCACACGCACAATATCCATCAGTCCCTGCACCTGCTGCGGCAACTCTCCAAAACGGTCAGACAATTCACGGGCAAATTTCTCCAGCCCTTCCTCGTCCGGAATATTATCCAACTCCCTGTACAAACGGATACGTTCGCTCACATTCTCCACATACGAATCCGGTATCAAAGCCTCAAAATCCGACTCCACCACACAATCCGCCACAAACACCCGTTCACGGTCTCCATGACCGTCTGCCAACTCGGGAAATTCTTCATCCTTCAACTCCAACAATGCCTCGTTTAAAATACGCTGATACGTTTCATACCCGATTTCTGCTATAAAGCCGGACTGCTCAGCACCCAGAATATTTCCGGCTCCCCGGATATCCAAATCCTGCATCGCAATATTAAAACCGCTACCTAATCCGCTGAAATCCTCTATAGCCTTCAACCTTCTCCGAGCTTCCGGATTCACCATATCCAAAGGCGGCGTCAACAAATAGCAGAAAGCCTTTTTATTCGAACGTCCCACACGTCCTCTCAACTGATGCAAATCGCTCAAGCCATAATTCTGAGCTTGATTGATAATCATTGTATTCGCATTCGGAATATCCAATCCCGATTCAATAATCGTTGTAGCTATCAGTACATCATAATCGCCTCGCACAAAATCGTGCATCACCTTCTCCAATTCCTCGCCCGTCATCTGTCCGTGAGCCACACAACTCTTCACTTCCGGCACAATCCGTTGCAGCATTCCCTGAATATCACGTATAGTCTCTACCCGGTTATGTATAAAAAACACCTGTCCTCCCCGCGACATCTCATACATAATCACCTCCTTAATCAGCTGCTCGTCAAATCTGTGCAACTCTGTCACAATCGGATACCTGTTAGGCGGCGGAGTCCGGATTATCGACATATCCCGAGCCCCCATCAACGAAAATTGCAAAGTACGCGGAATAGGTGTCGCAGTCAAAGTCAACGTATCCACATTCAACTTCATCTGTTTCAACTTCTCCTTCACGCCAACTCCGAACTTCTGTTCCTCATCAATAATTAACAACCCCAAATCCTTAAATTCTACATCCTTACTGGTCAAACGGTGAGTCCCGATTATAATATCCACCTTACCTTCCTTCAGCTCTTTCAACACCTTTTTGATATCGCCGCTTTTCTTCATCCGACTGACATACTCCACCCGACACGGCATCCCCTCCAGACGCTTCGTAAATGTAATATAATGCTGATATGCTAACACCGTTGTAGGCACTAACACAGCCACCTGCTTATTATCTGCCACCGCCTTAAAAGCAGCCCGGATTGCCACCTCTGTTTTGCCGAATCCCACATCTCCACACACCAGACGGTCCATCACCTGCGGCTGCTCCATATCTGCTTTCACAGCATTGATAGCCTTCAGCTGATCGGGAGTTTCATCATACATAAACGACACTTCCATCTCCTCCTGCAGATAACTGTCCTTCGAGAAAGCAAAAGCAGCTTCCCGCTTCCGTCTGGCATATAGTGCAATCAACTCCCTTGCGATATCCTTTACCCTCGATTTTGTCTTCTGCTTCAACTTATTCCATGCCTCACCTCCCAATTTATTCACCGTCGGAGGTACACCGTCCTTCCCCTTATATTTTGAAATCTTATGTAGGGAATGCAACCCTACATACAGCTCCGAATTATTCTTATACACCAGACGGATAGCTTCTTGTTCCTTCCCGTCATTCGTCAACTTCACCAAACCACCAAACCTTCCGATTCCGTGGTCGATATGCACCACATAATCCCCCGGATGCAGATTCTGCAACTCACTTAACGTTATCGACTCTCGTCCTTGACGCAAACGCGTAGTCTGCAACTTATACTTATGGTAACGGTCGAAAATCTGATGTTCCGTATATACACACAATTTTTCCTTTGCATCCGAAAACCCTTCATGCAACACCCCCTCCACCCATTCGAATTCAATTCCATACCCCTTATCCTTGAAAATATCCCGGATACGCTGAATCTGCATCTCGTTATTAGAGCATATATAAAGCTCATAACCGTTTGCCTTGCGCGACTGCAACGTCTCCGCCAGCAAATCGAAATGCTTGTTCGTAGGCGGCTGCGCCTCACACCCCACCTCAACGACCTCTCCTCTAAAATACAAATCAGGTCCCCATTCCACCACAGGACACCCCTCCATATACTCCAACAAATCTTCAGCACTACCTATCAACTCCTCGCCAGTCTCCTCATGCAACGCCTTCACCTTATCATGCAAAAACAGACCGTTCTTTACCCACCAGACCGGTTTCTCCGCAAAATAGGTAAACAAATCCGTATGCTTAAAATTTCCGCTTTCCGTATGTCCGCTCAAATCCGGCACAATCGACACCTGCTCCAC
>CAKVCR010000057.1 GCA_934725835.1 uncultured Odoribacter sp. | reverse complement strand
TTACTTTTTATGGGGGTGTTAGACATGAAAGCAACGAGTATTATTGTTGTGCATAACCATCCCAGTGGAATGTTGAAACCCAGTTTGCAAGATGAGGAAACGACTCGAAAAATAATAGCTGCGGGTAAATTATTAGATATAAGAGTATTGGACCATTTAATTATTGGAGGGAATGGTTACTATAGTTTTGCAGATGATGGCAAGATGTAGTAGCTGGTGACAGTTTGTCAGTGATGTAGATGTGAATGGCATATTGTTTGGTATTGGCAAAGTTTTTGCTTATTTTCACTAATATAGTTTGGAATACATTGTAGGGATAGGTATATTGAAGGATTGAATATTTTAATAAATTAAACATAATATCATGTCTAGGAAAGTAGAAGATGCTCGGCAACAAGGAACGACGAATGAAAATATGAAAGAAAATATGACGGTTGATAGCGATGTTGTTGAAAAAGGAGTGTCAGATATTGAGAATCAAAAGGAGAGCCAAGAACAGCAATTAGAAGAACTTGGACTGAAATTAGTTGAGATGAATGATAAATATCTTCGTTTGTCAGCAGAATTTGATAATTATCGCAAGCGTACATTGAAAGAAAAAATGGAATTGACCCAAAATGCCGGAGAACAAATCTTAGAACAAATTTTGCCTGTTATGGACAATTTCGAACGAGCCCTTCAAAGTATGGAAATGGCGACAGACGTACCGGCTTTACGAGAAGGAGTATTGTTGATTTATGGAACTTTTAAGGATTTTTTATCTCAGCAGGGGGTCAAAGAGATGGAGTGCGTAAATACAGAATTTAATCCTGATACACAAGAGGCTGTCACAAAAATACCGGCACCGACAGAAGAGATGAAAGGGAAGGTCGTGGATTGTATTCAAAAAGGTTATACCTTACATGATAAAGTAATACGTTTCCCTAAAGTTGTGGTAGGCGAATAATTCAAATTTAAAAGTGATGGCAGAAAAAAGAGATTACTACGAAGTTTTAGGTGTGTCTAGGAATGCGGAGGCAGCTGAAATAAAAAAGGCTTATCGTAAATAAGCATTACAATATCATCCTGACAAAAATCCAGGGAATAAAGAAGCTGAAGAAAAATTTAAAGAGGCAGCAGAAGCTTATGATGTCTTGAGTAATGAAGAAAAAAGGAGACGTTATGACCAGTTTGGACATGCAGGTTTGGGAGGTGCAGGAGGATTTGGTGGTGGGGAAATGAGTATGGATGATATTTTTTCTCATTTTGGAGATATATTCGGTAGTTTTGGCAGTTTTGGCGGTTTTGGTGGTAGTGGGCGTTCTGCGCGTCGAGTAAATCGAGGTACAAATTTACGAGTGAAAGTCAAATTGACTTTGGAGGAGGTGGCAACAGGCGTTGAAAAGAAAATTAAAGTTAAGAAATATGTTGCTGACGACCATTGTCATGGAACCGGAGCTAAAAATGGGACGTCTTACTCAACGTGTTCTACTTGTCATGGAACTGGTCAAGTGACCAGAGTGCAGCAGACTATATTGGGGGCGATGCAGACAACTTCAACATGTCCAACTTGTGGGGGTGAAGGAAAAATCATTAATGAAAAATGTGAATATTGTAATGGAGAGGGTGTGCAATTATCCGAAGAAGTAATCACATTAAATATCCCTGCAGGAGTTTCTGATGGAATGCAGCTGTCATTGTCTGGAAAGGGTAATGCTGCTCGTCGTGGAGGGGTAAATGGAGATTTGATAGTGTTGATAGAAGAAGTGGAACATCAGGATTTAGTGAGGGACGGAAATGATTTACTCTATAATATATTTATTAGTTATCCTGATGCAGTTTTAGGTTCTTCCGTGGAAATACCAACTTTAGAAGGGAAAGTGAAGGTGAAAATAGATGCAGGAACACAGCCTGGTAAAATATTGCGTTTGAAAGCAAAAGGAATTCCAGATATTAATGGTTATGGGAAAGGAGATTTATTGATAAAAGTGAACGTGTGGATACCAAAGAATCTTTCCAAAGACGATAAAAAAGTGGTGGAAGAATTGCAGACACATTCTTTTGTAAATCCGTCTGCATCAGAGAATAAAAAAGGTTTTTTTCGGAAGATGAAAGATTTCTTTGAATAGGAGTCAAAGGAATGACAACACTGACTTAACCAGAATAATTTATAACAATAGATGAATATTATCATATTGCCCTAATTACAAGGAAATGTTTTGTTACTTGGCTTATTTTGAGCATATAAAAAATCATTTATTCGTTAAATGAGAAAGAAAATTTAAACACTGTGTATTTATAATATGGGAAATAAGATTAATGATCCGATAGCACGTTTAATGGGATTACGATATAAATCGCATCCGTGGCATGGTATCGAAGTTGGTGATGAAGCTCCTGAAGTAATAACTGCTTTTATAGAGATGGTCCCAACTGATACTGTTAAATATGAATTAGATAAAGTTTGTGGTTACATAAAAATTGATAGACCTCAAAAATATTCGAATGTGGTACCAGCGCTTTATGGATTTATACCTCAGAGTTATTGTGGAGATTTGGTTGCAGAATATGCGATGAAACAAAGTAATCGAACTGATATAAAGGGAGATAGCGACCCATTAGATATTTGTATCCTGACAGAGCGAACAATTGCTCACGGAGACATTATAGCTCGAGTACGTCCTATTGGTGGCTTTAGAATGTTTGATGGCAATGAAGCTGATGATAAGATAATAGCTGTTTTGAAGCATGATGCGACTTATAATGTTTATAATGATATTTCCGAGTTGCCTCATATTGTTGTAGACCGCTTGAAACATTATTTCTTGACATACAAAGATATGCCTGGTGCCGATAGTCAGAAAAAAGTTGAGATTACTCATGTTTATGGTCGTGAAGAAGCATATGAAGTAATTAGTCGTTCCCTTGAGGATTATAAAAATCACTTTGCTGGTTTAGATGATATTTTGAGCAGGGTTTAATCCTGCTCATTTTTTTAATGCATCCCCCAATTTTCTTTGTCTAATGAACGATATTGAATCGCTTCAGCTATGTGTTGAGGTGTTATATCTGGGCTAGCAGCAAGGTCTGCAATGGTGCGTGATAATTTAATAATTCTATCATATGCACGTGCTGATAGACCAAATTTCTGCATTGCAAGTTTTAAAAGATTAATGCACTGTTCATTCAAAACGCAAAATTTTTTAATCAGAGCTGGATTCATTTGTGCATTGCAATGAATGCCGGGATAATTTTTAAAACGATTTGTTTGAATGTTGCGAGCTGCTATGACCCGTTGACGAATAGTATCACTAGACTCGGCTTCTTGTTTCCCTGTTATTTTTTCCAATTCGACAGGAACAACTTCTAAGTGTATATCAATTCTATCAAGTAAAGGACCTGAAATTTTAGACATATAGCGATGTATACTGCCAGCAGTACAGCTACATTCTTTTGTTGGATGGTTATAGTAGCCACAAGGGCATGGGTTCATAGAAGCGACAAGCATGAAATTGGCTGGATAATCAACGGAATAACGAGCCCTGCTAACAGTTATTTTACGGTCTTCTAAAGGTTGACGCATGACTTCTAATACTGTCCTCTGAAATTCTGTGAGTTCGTCTAGAAATAATACTCCGTTCGTTGCTAATGAAATCTCACCTGGACGAGGATAGGCTCCTCCTCCTATTAAAGCAATGCCGGATATTGTATGATGAGGAGCTCTGAATGGTCGATTGGTAATTAGTGGACAGTTGCGTGTTAGTTGACCTGCGACAGAGTGAATCTTAGTTGTCTCTAATGATTCTTCTATAGTCATCGGTGGAAGTATGCCAGGTAAACGTCTTGCTAACATTGTTTTACCGGATCCTGGAGCTCCTATCATGATGACATTGTGCATTCCTGCTGCTGCAACTTCCAATGCTCGTTTTACATTTTCTTGACCTTTTACATCTTTGAAATCATAGAAAGTATAATCTTCGGTTTGGCTCGTTGCTGAGATGAATTGTGTAGGTTGAGTATGTTGGGGATTTTTTATGAATTCGATTACTTCACGGATATGCGAAAACCCATACACTTCTAGTCCATTGACAACAGCAGCTTCATTTGCATTCGCAAGAGGTAAGATTATTTTTTGAAAACCCTCATCTCGTGAATTTATTGCAATGGGTAAAACGCCCTTGATAGGCATTAAGCTACCGTCTAAAGATAACTCTCCTAAGATAACATATTTATCCCAATCATTGAATGTTAATTGTTCATTGGCAGCCATAATGCCTAGAGCTAGTGGTAAGTCATATGAAGACCCTTCTTTTTTTACGTCAGCTGGGGCCATGTTGATAATAACTCTTTTACCAGGTATGCGACTTCCTATTTCTCTGAGTGCGGAATCAATACGTTGTTGGCTTTCTTTTACAGCATTGTCCGGTAGCCCGACAATAATAAATTTAGCTCCGTTTAAAATATTGACTTCAAGGGTTATTGTGGTTGCTTCAATGCCATTGACGGCACCGCTGTATATCTTTACGAGCATATTATTTAGAAATTGAATTGTAGAGTGAAAGGTACTATATATTTACAAGTAATACAAATGTAAATATTGTGATTATTGGCATGATTTTAAAAACACCTGCCTACCATCAAATGTAGCATAAGTGTAATAAGAAATCCAGTCTCCGGTATTAATGTATTTAGTTTGGGGACTAAGAGATAAATCTATGGGTAGATGTCGATGCCCAAAAATAAAGTAGTCGAAATGTTTTTGTTGAAGCGTTTGCCTGCAAAAACGGACTATTTCTTCTTGTTCTTCTCCTCGATATAAATCAGCTTCAATTTTACCATTACCTAAGCGTGAGTGAGACGACCATTTATGTGCTAATGCTATTCCTAAGTCTGGGTGTACCCATCGGAAGCAGCGCTGAAGGAAGCGGTTGTGAAAGATTCTGTATAGGAATAAGTATCCTTTATCTTTAGGATTTAAAGCGTCTCCATGACCGATTAAGAAATGTTTGTCGCATATTTGAAATGCCTGATTGTGAGTGTGTAGTACGACTCCGCATTCTTTTGTCAGATAATCAAAAGCCCAAACATCATGATTCCCTGTAAAAAAATGCACAGGAATCCCTAAGTCTGTAAATTCGCATATTTTTGCTAAGAAGCGGATATGTCCTTTAGGAACTGCATATCTGTATTCAAACCAAAAATCAAAAATATCACCCAATAGAAAGAGTGCTCCACAGTCTGAACGTATTTCCTCAAGCCACATGACCAGACGCTGTTCCCTTTCTTTATTGTTTTTTAGAATGGAAGCACCCAAATGCACATCGGAAAGAAAGTATACTTTCTTTCCGATTGGAAGCGATAATATATTTTCCTGAGTTGGAATGATTAAATTTCTATTGCTCACGTTTTACTTCATCAAATCGTTCAAACGCTCTTCTAAGCGCCTTCCTGTTAGATTCTTACCAACAATTTCAAATTTAGGATTTATGATATAATTGGCGGGAATATTTTGAATGTTCCAAGTTTGTGCAGCGCGGCTTTTAAGTCCTTGTGGGTCACGGACACACACCCAATTAATACCATGCTGTTGAACCAATCGTTCCCAAAGTGCCTGATTTTCATCAAGACACACTTGATAGATTTGCAATCCTCTGTTTTTGAATTTTTGGTACACAGACTTCATCTCATCAATATATGCTTTACTTTCTTTTGTTGCCAAAAGGTTGAAATCTAATACGATATATTTACCTTTGAGCGAACTTAAAGCAATTGTATCCTGTTTTGTATTGGGTAAACTGATTTCTGGAAGTGTATTTTCAGAATTTGCGATAAGTTGTCTGATCCGTTCGTTTTGGAGTCCTTTGGCAATCTGTTCTAAATGTTTTAAAATGGCTTTTGTATATTGTGATTCTGGATACATCGCCTTTAATGATGAAGCCACGACTTTAAAAGAATGTAAATCTTCTGCCGGGGTTAGAATAAAATTGTCTTTATCGAATTTTTGATAAAGAGCATAATATGATGCCGGAGAAACGGCATGTTTTAAGATAAAATCTTTCGAAAATGTTATCTGTTTATTGATGATGGAATCCCAAGCTTGTAGTATGTCATGACGTTCAGTCTCACATTCTGCGGTCAAGTTTGTATAGATTGCTCGTAAAGAATCCAATTGGGTGATAGTGTTGTTTAGTTGGAAGTTCAGCAACTTGATCCAAAGAGAATTTTCTGAACCATCCACCCAATAGTTTTGACTCAAGCCTTTAAGCGTTCCGCTTAACTCAATGTCTTCGCCTGCTTCTGCGATAAAAGTTATCGCTTCTTTAGGGCCGACTTTTACATTAAAAAATGTAGGTTGTTCAACAAAAGTTTTGAATCTGAATTCTCCGTTTTTATTACTTTCAGTAGAATCAACAACTACAATATTGTCTACATTCAGTTGTTCTAAATAGATTTTTTGTTTGCCCGCTTCCTTGATATTGCCACTGATGCTTACATTGGTTTTATTGCAAGAGGCTAATAGAAGCGCGATAGCTGCGGAAAAAATAATAGTCTTTATCATTTGTTCAAAACGGTATTAGGTGTTCGATAAATTCAGCAACGAAAATACAATTTTTTTATGTTATGCAAAAACATTCCTCATATACATGTAGAATATAATTCGAATGTTGTTAAATTTTTGTCAATGATATCCTATACGTTGACGACATATTGATAAAACATGTATATTTGTCCTGTATGATTAGAATGAGCATAAAAATATTCCACTGTTTAATCCTGTTGATTACGGGGATAGCTCTCATTGGTGTTAATGTTCGACTTTTGCATTGCTGTCATTCTAAGGATAGTGTCGTAGAGGTAAGGATAATGCCCGATGAAGAGGAGCAACCTTGTTGTGAGGATTGTTGTGGAAGGAAGCAGTGTCATACCCATTCCCATCATACTTTTTATAAAGTAACAGACTTTTCTCGTGTGGAATCCAGTTTCCATACATTGCATATTGCTTGCATTCTGTTGTTCGTCATAGAATGCTCTCCATTGAAATTTGATTTTCAGAATCAGTCGGTCGAACCGGATGGTATGAAGGCATTATATGACCCGCCATCTTGTTCTTTTTTGTGCACATATCGTTGTTAGCTGATTTTTGATAGGGTAGATTTTTTCTATCTGTAGTCTTGCGTATTGTGTCTTGATGACACATATAATGTCGTATATACTTTTAAGAATATAGCAATAAAAATGAAATGTTTGTTTTTAATGGCTTTGTTGGCAATGGTAACCACTACCATGGCTCAAAGCATCAAGGGACGTGTAGTCGAAGAGAATGGAGGTAAAAAAATCAGTTTGCCTGGAGCGAATGTTGTTTGGGAAGGAACAACAAAAGGTGTAGTAACGGATGAGAATGGTCGATTTGAACTGAAGTGGAATAAAGTAGGTAAATTGGTTGTAAGTTTTATAGGATTCCAGACAGAGGTTATTCCTGTAAATGCTTCTGATGAAGAGATTGAAATATTATTACACTCGGGAGAAGTGCTTGATGAGGTGAAAGTAATGACGAGAGGAAATACTACAATCATGAGTACGCGTGGACCTATTATAGAGCAAGTGATTACGGGAGAGGAGCTTTGTAAGGCTGCGTGTTGTAATTTGGGTGAAAGTTTTACAACCAACGCTTCTGTAGATGTGGCTTATGCCGATGCGGTGACTGGGGCAAAACAGATTCAATTATTGGGACTTACCGGCAAATATGTGCAGATGATGACAGAAAATATGCCTAATTTTCGAGGCATTTCTTCTCTTTACGGCTTGAATTATGTCCCGGGTCCTTGGATGAGTGCGATTTCTGTATCCAAAGGGGCAGGGTCTGTCATCAATGGTTACGAAGCGATTGCCGGTCAGATTAGTGTCGATTACAAAAAACCTGCGACAAGTGAGAAGATATTTGTGAATGGTTACGGTAGTAGTGAAGGCATGATAGAGTTCAATGCCAATACCGGTATTGTGTTGAATGATAAGTGGAGCACCGCACTATTAGTGCATGGGGATTGGTTGACAATGCACCATGATGCCAATCATGACGGCTTTTTGGATATGCCTGAAAAGAAGCAGTATAATTTGATGAATCGTTGGGCATATAAGACAGATAAGTGGAATTTGCAGTTCGGAGGGAAGTTTCTTGATGAAACTCGCCTTGGGGGACAAAAAGGCTTCATGAAAAGCATGCGGGGAGAATATGGTGTTGACAAACTTTATGGGATAGGGATAGATTCTCGCCGATATGAAGGTTTCGTTAAATTGGGATATTTGATGCCGCAATTTGAAAACACCAGTATGGCATGGATTGTTAATTACACAGACCATGATTTGGATTCATACTATGGAGCTCGAGATTATAAGTCCCGTCAGCAGACCGTTTTTGCCAACTATATATTTCAATCCATTTTTGGCAACAATGAAAATCAAAAATATTCTGCCGGCGTAACGTTTAATTTTGACCGTTTTGACGAATCGTTCAATGATTTTGATATTGCGTCGCTCAAACCGACAATGCGTACTGATTTCCTTCGCACAGAGCGGGTCGTGGGAGCATTTTTCCAGTATACCGGTGCATTTTGGGAAAAACTGACCGTGATGGCAGGTTTGCGTTATGACTATCATAATTTGTTTGGAGGATTTGTAACTCCAAGATTACATATTGCTTATGCTCCGGACGACTTTACGATGTTGAAATTTTCAGCGGGACATGGTGGGCGTACAGCCAATATATTGGCAGATAATAGTTATCTTTTGGCATCAACTAATTCTGTATATGTGAACAATAAATTATTGGTCGAACATCCGGAAGAGTTAGACCGTTTGAAAATGGAAGAAGCCTGGAACTTTGGGGTACAGTTAAATAGAAAATTCATTCTTTTCGATAGAATGTTGAATATCAATTTGGATTACTATCGCACAGATTTCACCAATCAGGTCGTTGTTGACAACGAGTCTGAGGTGGGTAAAGTCAATTTTTACAATCTTGTAGGTGATTCCTATTCCAATTGTTATCAAGTGGAAGTGAAGTATGAATTGATACCCCGTTTTGATGTAACCGGAGCTTTCCGTTACAATGATGTGAAGAGTACAATCGGAGGCGAATTAAAAAGAGCTGCTTTACAGAGTAAATTCAAAGGATTGCTGAATTTGTCTTATTATACGAACATGAAGAAATGGCAGTTTGATTTTACAGCACAGTTTAATGGTCCCGGCCGAATTCCTTTGAATCTCGCAATCCCCTTGGAGCAGCAGAAAGACGGGTTTGATACCTTCACGGTGATGAATGCCCAGGTTACAAAATTTTTCCGCAAGTGGAGTATATATGTAGGTTGTGAGAATATCGGTGATTTTACTCAGAAGAATCCGATTTTGGGTGCAGATAAACCTTGGAGCAGCAGTTTTGATTCTTCTAAAATATGGGGACCTGTACATGGTCGTAAATTTTATGTAGGAGTACGCTTTGCGATAGATAGAGATTAATGTTATAGCTAATTCATTATTTTGATTATAAATACAATAAAACGAAAAACAATGAGAACAATCCGCTTTGTATTGATGATGGCAATCATGTTGATTGCTGCAGTTTCTGCCAATGCAGAAAAGAAAGGTGAAAAGACAGTAATATTCAGTGCCAACCTTCATTGTAAGTCTTGTGTCGCCAAAGTCGAGAAAAACATACCTTTTGAAAAAGGCGTGAAAGATTTGAAGGTAGATATGGAAACCCAGACAATTACGATTACTTTCCGTGAAGATAAGAATAGCGAAGAGAATTTGAAGAAGGCTATTGAAAAATTAAACATTCAAGTGAAAGGGACTTTGAATACCATCCCTGAAAAGAAGACCGGGTCTTGTTGTGGCGACAAGAAATGTGGTGAAAAATAGCATAGCAAGAAAGCGACTCAAAAATTTTGAGTCGCTTCCTGTTTTATAAATCCTTGTATTTACCTTCTTTATCGAATGCTTCGAGTGCGGCATTTACTCCCGGAGTATCTTCTTTATAAGTCACGCCAAACCATTTGGCATCGGTTTTTAACACCTTCACTTTAGCGACACCCGATTTTAATGCCTGGTCAACAACTTTGGGGATATAGAACTCCGATTTTAAATTATCCTTGTTTGCGGGATAAAATTCTATAAATTGTTTTTCTATCTCCTTGAAAATATTTGGAGTAAAAGCCCAAAAGTTCATGGATACCAAATCATTGGGTTGCAATATTACGCCGCTCTCTTCGTCTTTGATTGTTCCGTCTGCTTGTGCTGCAATCTTGGTGCGTTCCGTTACGGTTGTAAGGTGACCGTTCGAATCTGATTCACAGACGCCTCTTGATACGGTCCCGTTTTCAGAAAGCGTAGATGCCAAGCGGTAGCCTACTAATCCATACTCCTGGTCGTTTGCTTCGTTTGCCAAAAAGTCGTGGGCTTTTATAAAAGCATCGCTTCCATAAAAATCATCTGCATTCAGTGCCGCAAACGGTTCGTTTATTTCATCTTTGGCGCTCCAGATGGCATGGGCTGTTCCCCAGGGCTTTTCTCTTTCTATGGGTGGCATTCCGCCCGGCAGGCGGTCCATGCTTTGATAGCAATATTTGGTTTCGACCAGCCTTTCTGAATATTTGCCGACAAAATCAATAAATTCTTTTGCAAAACTTTCTCTGATAACAAAAACAATCTTATCAAAGCCTGCATGTACAGCATCATATATCGTATAGTGTAATAATGCTTTTTGATGAGGTCCGAGTGGGGTGATTTGTTTCAAACTGCCAAATCTTGAGCCCATCCCTGCAGCCATGACCAACAGTGTTGTCTTCTTTTTCATATATCTTCCTTTTATATTGTTTAATAGTCCCTGTATAGATAGGGATACTCCTGTTAAAGAGTATCTCCATGCTTGTGTATGTATTTGGCGAATACCTCCATTGCCTCATATTCTGCCATGCCCAGACGGTTGTATATGTCGGCAGTGTTTCTGTTGCGGTCCTCCGCTCTCTGCCAGAATTCTCGAGGGTCATCGCCCGGGAAGGCCGGTCCGTTGTTTTGAGAGCCGTGTCGGTAGATGGATTTGCGTTTAATGGCCAATTCCGCCGGACTGATAGGAACTGCCATGTCAACTTTTTCAATTTCCCATTCCATCCATGCTCCGCGATACCACCATGTATTACACTTCTTGAACCACTCGTCCTCATCGACTATATTGTATGCCCTCAGGATAGCATCCAGGCACACTCCATGGGTGCCGTGAGGATCGGCAAGGTCTCCTGCTGCGTAAATCTGGTGTGGTTGCACTTCGCGTAATAATTTCACAATGATGTCAACATCTGTTTGGCTCAACGGATTCTTTTTCACCGTGCCGGTTTCATAAAACGGAAGGTTCAGAAAGTGCACCCTTTCTTCCGGTACTCCCAGATAACGGTCTGCTGCACGAGCTTCTGCGCGGCGTAAGGCAGCCTTGTATTTTAATAAATTGGAAGCTTCTGCTTTCCCGTCTTGTTTGGATAAGATGTCCTCTTTTATTTGTGCGAATACATCTTCCATCTTTTGAGTGTCCCCTCCACCCAATTGGGTGAAATTACAGGCAATATCCATCTGCTGATATAGATAGTCGTCCAATACAGCGATGCTGCCGGATGTTTGGTAGGCAACATGCACTTCATGTCCCTGCTCTACCAGACGGGCAAAGGTTCCTCCCATAGAGATGACATCATCGTCCGGATGCGGACTGAATATCAACACTCGTTTAGGATATGGTGTGGCGCGTTCCGGACGGGTAGAGTCGTCTGCATTGGGCTTGCCTCCGGGCCATCCGGTGATAGTGTGTTGCAAATCGTTGAACACTTGTATATTGACCTTGTTGGCAGAGCCGAAAGTCTTGATTAGGTCTGTCATGCCGTTTTCGAGGTAGTCTTTGTTTTCCACTTTCAAGATAGGTTTCCCTACTTTCTGGCACAACCAGATGACGGCTTTGCGGATGAGCTTGTCGTTCCATTCGACTTTGCTGACCAGCCATGGCAAATTAGCCCGAGTCAAATCTTCTGCGGCTTTTTCATCGATGACAAATTGCACATTGGGGTGTAATTGCAAGAACGTTGCCGGCACAGAATCCGATACGCTTCCTTCAACTGTCGCTTTGATAATGGAAGCTTTTTTCTCTCCCCAGGCCATCAGTATGATTTTGCGTGCTTTCATGATAGTGCCTACGCCCATAGTGATGGCGCGGGCAGGCACTTTGTCTCTTCCGCCGAAATCTCCTGCTGCATCCTTGATAGTCAAATCATTCAGGTAGACCATGCGGGTTGATGACGAAAGGGTGGAGCCCGGTTCGTTGAAGCCGATATGTCCGGTTCGTCCGATTCCTAAAATCTGAATGTCCAGGCCTCCTGCTGCTTCGATGGCCT
>CAKVCR010000056.1 GCA_934725835.1 uncultured Odoribacter sp. | reverse complement strand
ACTCAAAGGGAATGCAAAACGTATAGTAGCGATGTCATCGACTCATATCGCCATGCTCGATGCTATCAATGCCGTCGATTGTGTGGTCGGTGTATCCGGTATCGACTATATCTCAAATACTGATATTCAGGCTCGCCGAGACTCAATCGGCGATGTCGGTTATGAAGGAAATATTAATTACGAGCTTTTGTTGTCACTCAACCCTGACCTCGTGTTGCTATACGGCATGAACGGGGCAAGCGCCATGGAGGGCAAGCTCAAAGAACTGAAAATACCTTTTATGTATGTTGGTGATTATCTTGAAGAATCTCCACTTGGCAAAACCGAGTGGCTGGTTGCCTTATCAGAAGTTACAGGCAAACGTGTTGACGGAGAAAAGGTATTTGCCAAAATTCCAGGAAAATACAACTCCCTTAAAATGCGTGTGGCGGATGCTTCTAAAACTGAACCAAAAATCATGCTTAACACACCCTATGGTGATTCCTGGTTCATGCCATCGAGCCAAAGCTATGTCGCTCGGTTAGTCAAGGATGCCGGTGGCGACTATATTTATAAAAAGAATACCGGAAATTCTTCCCTTCCCATTGATTTGGAAGAGGCATATAAATTGGCATCCGAAGCCGATATATGGCTTAATGTTGGTATGGCCAATTCCCTTGATGAGCTGAAAGTAATATGCCCGAAATTTACAGATACCCGCTGTTTCCTAAACGGTCTCGTCTATAATAATAATGCCCGCACAAATACTGCCGGAGGCAACGACTATTACGAATCAGCTGTCGTAAATCCAGACCTTATTCTACGAGACCTCGTGAAGATATTCCATCCAGAACTTGTAAACGAAGATTTCGTATACTACAAGCAACTGAAATAAAAAAAATAAATATAGAATAATATGCGTACCCGCACATCTGTATTATTTGTATCACTGACCGTCTTTATGGTCTTCTTATTCTTGTTGGATTTAGCAGTAGGAGCTGTCAATATATCTCTCCACGAGGTATGGGCAGCCCTGACAGGTGGAGACTGCCCGCAAGCCACAGCTAAAATAATACTCAATATCCGACTTATCAAAGCAGTGGTGGCTCTACTGGCCGGCACTGCACTATCAGTAAGCGGTCTTCAAATGCAGACGCTGTTCCGCAACCCGCTTGCCGGTCCCTACGTCCTTGGAATCAGTTCCGGTGCAAGCCTCGGTGTGGCGCTCGTTGTGCTTGCAGGAGTCGGTTCATCGATAGGTATCGCTACTGCTGCATGGATAGGAGCTGCCTCCGTTTTACTCGTGATTACTGCCGTTGGGCATCGCATCAAGGACATTATGGTAATCCTGATTCTCGGTATGATGTTCTCATCAGGCGTCGGCGCAGTTGTACAAATTTTGCAATACCTGAGTCGTGAGGAGGCTTTGAAAGCTTTTGTTATCTGGACAATGGGGTCTCTCGGTGACGTTACCATGCAACAACTTGCCATTCTGATGCCATCGGTTGTTATCGGATTGTTACTAGCTATATGGACAATCAAGCCCCTGAATCTTCTGCTTTTCGGAGAAGAGTATGCAGTAACGATGGGCCTGAACATCCGCCTTTCACGTGGATTGCTGTTTCTATCCACAACTCTGCTTGCCGGTACCGTGACTGCCTTCTGTGGTCCAATAGGTTTCATTGGGTTGGCGATGCCTCATGTCGCACGGATACTATTCCGAAACAGTGACCACCGTGTGCTCGTACCAGGGACTATTCTTTCTGGAGCATCGACATTACTACTCTGCGACCTTATATCAAAAATATTCACATTGCCGATAAACGCCATCACCGCACTATTAGGAATTCCGATTGTTGTGTTGGTTGTATTACGCAACAAATCTTTTACGGAATGATACAATTACACAATTTTTCCATAGGCTACGGTGAGCGCACGCTACTCTGTAATGTTAATACCACCATTCCCAAGGGAGCGCTGACAGCACTTATCGGACGCAACGGCACAGGTAAATCGACATTGCTTCGCGCCATTGCCGGCTTGAACTGCGGATATTCAGGCAAAATTCTCCTTGATGGACAACCTGTCACTGAAATGAAAGCATCAGAAATGGCTAGAATGCTGGCATTTGTTACAACCGAGCGAACTCGTATTGCTAACCTACGGTGCGAAGATGTTGTAGCCATCGGTCGTGCCCCTTATACCAATTGGATTGGTCGCATACAACCACAAGACAGGGAAGTCGTGATGCGTTCTCTCGCCTCTGTAGGCATGGAAGCTTATGCAAACCGGACAATGGATAAGATGTCTGACGGCGAGTGTCAGCGCATCATGATTGCCCGCGCATTGGCACAGTCAACGCCCATCATCCTATTGGATGAACCCACTTCATTTCTCGACTTACCCAATCGCTATGAACTATGCTCACTATTGGCACAGCTGGCGCATAACGAAGGGAAGTGCATACTATTCTCGACTCACGAACTCGATATCGCCCTGTCTCTTGCCGATGCAATAGCCCTCATTGATCCTCCCCGGCTGTTGTGTCTACCAACTGGTGAAATACAGCAAAGCGGTTGCATCGAAAGGCTTTTCAAGAATGAATGTATGACATTTGATATTGCCACAGGCAGTATAAAAGCGAAGGTATAGCGATGGAATATACGATAAAATATTTCACCTCTGACATAAGCGTAGATAAATACATCAAACGATTTCGCAATGAGGAACGTTTCATCGAATTATGCAAAGAGTGTCCTAATTTCGGCTGTAGCTGGGGATGTCCACCCTTTGATTTCGACACTGAAATATTTTTACGTCAATATAAATACGCACACCTTATGGCTACAATGATTCGGCCTATCCGAAACGATATCCCGATAGACACTATGCACGAATTTATCCTGCCGGAGCGAATAAGGACTGAAAAGAAACTATTGGAGATGGAGCACAAATATGATGGATACACCTTTGCCTATAGTGGGCAATGTCTGTATTGCAATGATTCCGAATGTACACGTAAACGCAATCGTCCCTGTCTTCATCCCGATAAAGTGCGCCCATCGCTTTCGGCATTCGGTTTTGATATTGGACGTACTCTTTCTGAGCTTTTCGGGATAGAACTACTATGGGGTAAAGACGGTATTCTACCTGAATATCTTATGCTTGTAAGCGGACTTTTCCATAACTCAACAGAAAACATCAGAGACTATACCAATAGTGATTCATTTTGAGAATAATTTTTCCAGTTCCACAAAGCGGTGTAATCGGTAATTTTGTTCGGTTAAACATACCCATGGGTGGGTCCCTTTTCAAGTGTTAGCTACGCCTTGCACAATACTCCATCACGAACGGGTCGGTAATGTTACCTTCCTTGTCAAGTTGCTTTTGGGTTACAACCTTGTCCGTCTTGATGTATCCGGGCTTGCGGTTCTGCATAACCCGGATATAAACTTGGTAGAAGCCGTCCTTCCGTGGCGTTCTTACCGTTGCCTTGAATAGAGCCATATTTTCAATTCTATTTTGTTGTTTATCAAAAATCGTTTGTAAGCACTTGTAAGCACGACCACCAAAGTTTGTGTAAGTTTTTGTAAGCAATCCCTGCACATTCTGCACGATTATCGTGCAGAATGTGCTTACCGCTTAAAAACAATTTAGGCGGTAAGCTCCTTTACTGACAGATGCTTACCGCCTAACTCGTTAGTTACGAGGTCTTCTCTTACTTGTGCATGATTGCAGCCTGCGCCGCAGCTACGCGTGCAATAGGCACACGGAACGGAGAACAGCTGACGTAGTTCATTCCTACTAAGTCACAGAAGATTACAGAGGATGGTTCACCTCCGTGCTCACCGCAGATACCTACTTTTAAGTCAGAATTTGTCTTGCGACCTAATTCTACACCCATTCTTACCAGGCGACCAACACCTTCTTGGTCAAGAACTGCAAATGGATCGGTTTTCAGGATGCCTTTGCGGATGTATTCCGGCAAGAATTTACCTGCATCGTCGCGAGAATAACCGAAGGTCATCTGAGTCAAGTCGTTAGTACCAAAAGAGAAGAATTCTGCAACTTCTGCAATTTGGTCTGCTGTGATGGCTGCACGCGGAATTTCAATCATGGTTCCTACCATGAAGTCTACTTTTACGCCTTTTTCTTCAAATACCTGTGCTGCTATGCGACGGATGATTTCTGACTGCTGTTTCAATTCTTTTACAGTACCAACAAGTGGAACCATGATTTCCGGACGAGGATCCAGACCGCGCAGTTTCAAGTTGCAAGCAGCTTCGATGATTGCACGTGCCTGCATTTCTGTGATTTCAGGATAAGTGATACCCAGACGACAACCACGGTGTCCCAACATTGGGTTGAATTCGTGCAGTGAATCTACTTTCTCTTTGATGCGAGCTACTGGCATACCCAGTTTCTGTGCCATATATTGTTGAGATGCCGGCTCGTTCGGGGTAAACTCGTGCAAAGGTGGGTCAAGCAGACGGATGGTTACTCCGAGACCGTTCATTGCTTCGAGAATTCCTTCGAAGTCTTCTCTTTGCATCGGAAGAATCTTGTTCAACGCAGCACGACGACCTTCTACTGTTTCAGAAAGAATCATTTCGCGCATTGCATCAATACGATGTCCTTCAAAGAACATATGCTCTGTACGGCAAAGACCAACTCCCTTAGCACCAAATTCACGAGCTTTACGTGCGTCTTTCGGGGTATCAGCGTTGGTACGTACATACATACGAGTGTATTTTTCTGCCAAGTTCATGATGGCAGTGAAGTCGCTGTTCAATGTTGCATCTTCTGTTTCAACTTTGCCCAGATAAACTTCTCCGGTAGAACCATTCAATGAAATCCAGTCTCCTTCACTGATGAGGTTACCATTTACGCAGAAGTTACGTTTTGCATAGTCTACTACGATATCGCCGGCTCCGGATACACAGCATTTACCCATACCGCGAGCAACTACGGCTGCGTGTGAGGTCATACCACCACGAGCGGTAAGAATACCTTCCGATACGTTCATACCACGCAAGTCTTCTGGTGAAGTTTCCAAACGTACTAGTATTACTTTCTCTCCTCTGTTTTTCCACTCTTCTGCTTCGTCGGCAAAGAATACTACACGACCGCAAGCTGCGCCAGGAGATGCAGGCAGACCCTTGGTGATGGTGTGTGCTTTTTTAAGAGCCTCTTTGTTGAACACCGGGTGAAGAAGTTCGTCCAATTTGGCTGGTTCCTGACGTAACAATGCTGTTTTTTCATCAATCATGCCTTGCTTCAACATGTCGACAGCCATTTTTACCATGGCAGCACCGGTACGTTTTCCGTTACGAGTTTGCAACATCCACAGTTTACCATCCTGAATGGTGAATTCCATATCTTGCATATCGTGGAAGTGTTCTTCCAATTTATTTTGTACAGCGTCTAAGTCTGCATATGCGGCTGGCATTGCTTCTTCCAAAGAGGGATATTTGTCTGCACGTTCTTCTTCTGAAATTCCTTGTTGTTTTGCCCAACGGCGAGAACCTTCGATGGTGATTTCTTGCGGAGTGCGGATTCCGGCTACAACGTCTTCTCCCTGTGCATTGATTAGGTATTCTCCGTTGAAAATATCTTCTCCTGTTGCAGCGTCACGGGTAAATGCAACACCGGTAGCTGAGTTGTCACCCATGTTTCCGTATACCATTGACTGTACATTTACTGCAGTACCCCATTCTTCCGGGATCTGATTTAACTGGCGGTAAAGTACGGCACGCTCAGTCATCCATGAATCGAATACTGCGCAGATTGCTCCCCAAAGTTGTTCCCATGGGCAAGTCGGGAAATCTTTACCGGTACGGCTTTTAACTACAGTCTTGAAGTTCTCAACTAACACTTGAAGATCTTCAACGGTAAATTCTGTATCATTTTTGATATTTTTAGCTTCTTTCAGCTTGTCGATTTCTACTTCGAAAGGATTGTGTTCGCCTTTTGCAGCAGCAACGCCCATTACAACGTCACCATACATTTGGATAAAACGACGGTAAGAGTCCCATGCAAAACGTGCATTGCCTGATTTTTCTGCCAATAACTGTACTGCGTCATCGTTCAAACCAAGGTTCAATACGGTGTCCATCATACCCGGCATGGATACACGTGCTCCGGAACGTACGGATACCATCAACGGAAATGCTTCACCTTTTGAGCCGAATTTTGCATTCATGATTTTTTCCATGTGTGCGATTCCGGCTTTTACCTGATCTTCAATCAATCTTACTACAGCTTCTTTTCCTTGTTGATTGTAGAGGGTACAAACTTCTGTTGTGATGGTGAAACCTGCAGGTACAGGCAGTCCGATGAGATTCATTTCTGCGAGGTTGGCACCTTTACCACCCAACAGATTTTTCATGTCTGCTTTTCCTTCAGCTTTTCCGTCTCCAAATGTGTAAACGTACTTAGTGTTCATATTGTGTTTTTTGTTATATTGCCTCCCGAGAAGAGGCGGTTGTTATTATAAAGTTGTTATATTATCAAAGTATTGAATCTCAACTAAGAATGTGTGAGTTGTAAACACTTGTTTCGAGTCGCAAAATTAAAATATTTTTTTTATATACAAAAATGGTTTTTCTGTTTTTTGGAGAAAGCGTATTTTTGCAGAGAATTTTAGTGGTATGAAGAAACGATATAATGATTTCCCTTCCTTTTTTAAGACACTGTTTCACGAGCGAGTGCAGAAATTGTCTATAGACGGTGGTTTTACCTGTCCGAATCGTGATGGGAAGAAAGGGGAGGGAGGATGTAGTTTTTGTAACAATCGCAGCTTTAGTCCTGGCTATTGTCGGGCAACAGCTTCTATTACCTCGCAAGTGGAAGAGGGGAAGGCATTTTTTGCCCATAAATATGCAGGACAGAAGTATTTAGCTTATTTTCAGGCTTATTCTAATACTTATGCTCCGCTTGAGGTTTTGAAGAGCAGATATGAGGAGGCATTGGCTTGTTCGGATGTTGTGGGACTGGTGATTGGCACGCGTCCTGATGCAGTTTGTGAAGAGATTCTTGATTATATTGCTGATTTGGCGAAAAGGTATTATGTCTGTGTAGAATATGGAGTGGAGTCTGCCAATGATGATGTATTGAAAACAATTAATCGGGGGCACTCTTTTGCCGAAGCGGAGAAGGCTATTTTGTTGACTGCTGAAAGGGGTATTACTATTGGTGCTCATTTGATTTTCGGTTTGCCGGGGGAGAGTAGAGAGTCAATGCTTGAAGGTGCAGTACGCTTGTGTGATTTACCGATTAATGTATTGAAACTTCATCAGTTACAAATTATTCGCAATACTCGTATGGCAGATGATTATTTGAAAAGTCCTGAGTTGTTCAGATTGTATTCATTGGAGGAGTATTTGGATTTTGTGGTGGATGTGATTGAGCATATTCGACCGGATGTTTATTTGGAACGTTTTGTAAATCAGGCTCCGGATGAGTATCTGATAGCACCAAGATGGGGTGTGAAGAATTTTGAGTTTGTTGCTAAATTAGATAAGCGTTTGCTTGAAAGAGACTCTTGGCAAGGAAAACAAAGAGGTTTTAAGAATTTATTTTTAGAAGAAATATGATAGGACAAGAAAAAGTGTATGAAAGATTAGCGGAACTGGGTATCGAATTTGATTATCTGGAACATCCGGAAGCTCCAACAATAGAGATTGCTCGACAGTATTGGGTGAATTTGGACAGTACGCATTGTAAGAATCTGTTTTTTCGTAATCATAAAGGGAATCGGCATTATCTGGTGATTTTCCATTGTGACCAAACGTTAGCAATTCATGATTTGGAGCATCTGTTGCATCAGGGAAAGTTGAGTTTTGCTTCCGAGAAGCGAATGGAGAAATATTTGGGGCTAAAGCCGGGTTCGGTGAGTCCCCTTGGATTGGTGAATGATGTGGAGCATCATGTGTATGTTTTTTTGGATGAAAATCTTAAGAAGGCTCCTAAGCTGTCATTTCATCCCAATGATAACCGAGCTTCCCTGGCTATCAAAACGGAAGATTTTATCCGTTTTATGGATAGCTCAGGAAACGGTTATGAGTGGATTAAATTATATTAATCATTTTTATTTAGCGACACAGCCATTGGATGTATTTTTTGATGGCCTGTGTACAGACCGGACAGAACTTGTCGGTGGAGAATTCCTTCATCAGGCAAGTCTGAAATGGTCGATAGATACCCTTGTTAGCATAACCTCCGCCTTCGAATACGCCAACCTCATCTTTGTATTCTTCTGTTTGTGGCGTAGGGATGGGTGTGGTGGGTTTTATCAGTTTTTTCCAGTTTTTCTTTTCTAAGTTTTTCAGAGTGGTCAGGTTTTCTTCCCAAGGTTCGATGCCTTTGGGGTATATTTCATTATATGATACTGTACCGACATATTCATCACCTAATCCCATTAATAAGTGACCGAATTCGTGTACATATATTTTACCGGTACTTGTCGGATGATGTGCAGCGCTGATTCCATAGAAGTTATAGATTCCTCCTCCGCCATATTTTTGTGTATTGGAGAGAACATATATGTATTCGTAGGGTACATGTGCCGCTATGTCGCGTAGACCTTGAAAGTCTTCAATCATTTGGTAGCGTTCTGAGTCGAAGGTGTAGAAACTGGCATTGGCTACTGTATTTTTCCAAACATGTTCTCCTGGGAGAGATACTCCGGATTCTTTAGAGGGAGCCCATACTGCACGAATGTTAAAGTTGTCTGCCAGTTCTTTGTAAGGGGAATAGCTGAGGAATTCTTTTACGAAGTTGTGGCATGCTGTGACGAATTTTTCTTTTTCGTTGGTTCCATATCCTTCTGGTATGAGAACCAAGTCAATGCGGTTGGCTGATGCACCATGGTAAGCTACTTCAAACGTTTCGTATTGTGGAACGAAGGGACGTATAAAGTAGGAATCCGGATTTATATCCTGTGTGAACTTTTTTTCAAATACTCCTTTTTTATTGCGGGAATATATCTCTATTCGTACAGGATTCTTAGGATAGGGAAAAATGACAGCTTCCGGCATCGCTTTACGTATATGCTTGGCTTCATCGGTTGCCTGCCATTCATTGAACAGAGTGTTGAAGCTGCGGGAATATATCTCTTTGCCGCTGGCTTTGTCAATGATTTTGAACATTTGCATTCCATAGCCGGTGTTATCCAGTAAGGTCACTTTGGAACCTCCCCAGTAAGGCTCTGATTTTAGTTCGTCAAAGAAATATTCTTCGGTTTGGTGATCACCGCAGTGATAATAATCAAACCGCATAGTGCGATTGTGAAAGTATTTTTCAAACTGTGCTTTGGTTGTTCCGCAACTGATAACGATTGCGATAACGGCAAAAAGAATGTTTTTCATGTGTATGTTAGTTTTGTTTTGATTTATCGTCTTCTGTCGTACCAGGAGTCTTTCTTTGTTAACTTCAAGTCGCGTAACATGCTGGAACGTACATTGATTTGAAAGTTGTATGATTGGTGAGTCCCGAAGGGTATACACGAGAAAGTCATTTCCCAACAGTGCAAATCTCGTGTGATGTTGAAACTGGTTGCTGTAATCTCTTTTTGTTGGAAGTCGAAACCGGTTCTGAATGAGAACTTCCATTTAGGGGTCAGCGAGAAATTTCCGTTTGCACTGATGATTTGAGTAATAGTATTTTTACTCAACGGTTTTGTTGCGCCTTCAGCAGTATTACGGGAATAGCTTTTAGAATAATTGAATGAATAGTCCAAACTGATGCTCCAAGGAATTTCAAAGTCCATATATTCATCATATCTTCCACCCAAAATGGGGTCTTTTTCTTCTTTCTTTTTACCATTGTCGGACGAGAACTGTATTCCGGTGGATGCAGTGACACGAGTCAAACGTCCAATACCTCCTGCATATTTGTTAATACGTTGCGCATTGGCATTGATTGCATATGGGTCAAGAGTTCCTGATAGGTTGATATTTACCTTGTTGTTGAAAACTCTTGTACGTGCTGTCAATGAGATATTACTCCAGCGTAAGGAATCTGCAAAAAAATTGTAGCTGCTGGCAATTCGGAAACTTTCTAACAATTTGACTTTTTTGAAATCTTCCTTACCGGTAGTGTCTCGGTCATTGCGAACCTTCATCTCTACGTTGTTGTCTATGCTTAAGTTTAGCGTAGCGCTTTGTTGAGAACGCTCCGAGCCGGTGGGGGTGCCGTACACCTGTCCTTCAAATATGGAATATCTCTGCTCTTTTCCATTTTTGTCTAAGTATGTTTTCCAATATTTATCAGGATTTACTCCCCAATTGGGAGCGTAGGATATGCTGGCACTGGGACTTAGAACATGTCGTATGGCATGCACTTTTTTATGAGGCCTGAATTGATACATTCCATAGATTTTGGGATTATAGGACATCGATATGCTGGTCGTGTAGTTATGAGCATAGTGTAGTCCGTATATCGTATCCATCGGGATGTAACCATAGTTAGCCATGGTGGAATCTGTTACCCAATTCCCCTTTCGAATAGATTTAAGGTAGGCAACACCCTTGTAGTTTATGGATGGGGAGATGGATAAGTCTCTGACAATATTAATACTAGTGCTTAGAGGAATAGAATGCTGGAATCCATTATCCCAATCGCGAGCAAGGTGTTTGAACGATTCTCCGAGCATGGATTCTTTTGTCTGAATGGAGTTTTTCATCTCAGCACCATAGGTGAAACCTATGTTTTCATACCATTTCATTTTTCCTACTCGTTCTTTGCGGCGTAGAGGATAAATTTGTGATACCCGGAAGTTCAAGTTTGGAAATGATAGTGAAATAGTGGTATCTCGACTATTCTGATTGTGGTTGAAACTTGCCGTAAGGCTAAAGGGACGGTCCGGCCATTTTTTACTCCAGGAAATACTAGACTGCTTGCGCTGATTGGCGATGTCATTAATGTTGGTACCACTGTTGTAGTAGTTGTTACTTGCAGATGACATATCAACTGAAGCAGAAAATGTGGTATATGGATTGGCTTTCGGATCTTGTGTGTGAGTCCAGCGTATAGACCAGTCCTTGGACTCTGTATAGTCGGGTGTACCTTTTTCACTTGTATGATTTCGGCTCATACTGAAGTTGAAATTACCGCTGAATTTATATCGCTTGCGGTAGGTGGAACCCAAATTGGCAGCCCAGGAGCCATTGGTGTAGATGGTTCCTGTCAGGGCCATGTCGATGTAGTCGCTGATATACCAATAATACCCTCCATCCCGCAGATTGAATCCTCGCATTCGTTCCTCTCCATATGTCGGCATTAAAATTCCGGAAGTACCTTTTTTAGAGATAGGAAAAAAACCGAAAGGAATTGCTAATGGAAGAGGTACATCCTCAATATATAGGTTGGCAAATCCTGATACTACTTTCTTATCCTTGATGAGTTTTGCTTTGCTCATTCGGATGTAAAAGTGGGGATGGTCGTGTTTGTCGCAAGTGGTGTACCAACCGTCTTTCACGCAATAGATGGAATCTGACATTCTTTTGGTAAGTTTACCTTGGATGTATCCTTCTCCTTGTTGTGTGATAATTTCTTTGACGTATGCCTTGCCTGTTTTGAAATTGTATTTCAAGTCGAGGCATTCGAATTCTTGTGCTCCTTCTTTGAATACAGGTTTGCCCTGTAATGTTCCGGAAGTATCGGCAACTCCACTGGCATAAGCCTCGTTTGTCCCCATATTTAAAGAGATTGAGTCTGCTTTAAGTTCTGTGCTAATATATTTGATGAATCCGTTTTTATATAGGAACATCTCTTTGTTTGGTATGGAGAGTTTTATGGAGTCATCTGCCGTGTAGCTGATAATATCTTTAAACATGGGTGCCGGAACAGAATCCTGTAGGGTCGAATCTTGTGAAATGACATTCCGATTGGTACGCTCTGTAGCAATATATGAAGAATCTGCTGTGGACGTTGTATTCTCTAGTGAAGTCTTGATTTTTTGAACCGTCAGACTATCCTGCCCACTTTGTATATTTTGTTCTTTTACAATACTGTCTTTTAGTTGTTTGACTGTTTGCTCGATAGAGTCTGTTTGATTGACAGGAATCTCTGTTGTAGCGTCTTGTTGTTTTGTGCTGTTGGTGGAAATCCCTGCTTTATTTTGCTCGATATGGGATGCCACGGAACAAGCGGCCATTGCTAAAATGACAGAAAACGTAATAAAATGGCTTATGTATGCTCTTATTTGCAATTTATTATACTATTTTTGTGATGTATAAACGCATCCCGTTTCTTGGATTCGGAGTGCAAATGTAAGAAATAAAGTTTTAAATGTAATGATAATTAGATGCGGAATTACAGGAATCTTGATGATGTTTTTGGTTTTTGGTTCCATGCACCTCTCCATCGGACAGTCTGATATAGGCAAAATTAAATGTATTTGTATCGATGCGGGACATGGAGGAAAAGACCCGGGAGCAATAGGTTCGAAGGCTAAGGAGAAAAA